>NZ_JBEOPP010000116.1:0-1420 GCF_040310185.1 Shewanella sp. T24-MNA-CIBAN-0130
TAATGCTATTCGGATAAGCACTATTGTTTATATCTAAGTGGATAGCGACTGGGTATGTAGAGCACTGAGCGTGGATACGTTCGGTGCTTTCTTTTATCTGGCAGGATAAAGTGTTTTATATCGGCTCGCATTTGCTTCAGTTTCGCTGGCAGCTTTCCATCTGGTGATAAAGCAAGCCACCTTAATTGTGTATCTATCAAGCTTATTGCAGCGGTAAAACTGATACGGGTTGGCGCGACCTTAGCTTCCTTTGCTATCGCTGTCATTTCTAAACGAACCAGATTATAAGCGATAAGCACTCCCCACAATTCTTGCTTAACACCTTCAACAAATTTGCTCCGTAACGTCACCTTGCTTTGCAGCTGGGTTTGCTTAAGTTCGCCATATCCTTCTTCTATTTCCCAGCGTTGCCAGTAGATATTTAGCAGCTTGTCCAGCGGATACTGAACAGGGTCAATCAATGAGGTGACAAATCCTTTTATTTCACCTTTTGGCTCTTGATAAGCGATAAAACGGGCGCGCCATGTTTCAGGGAGCTCCGGATTTTTCTTTCTCGCCTGTGGGGAGACGGGCATATCAATGAGCAAGTCATTATTCGCAAACTCTTCGACTACCTCGTAGCGCATCTTTGACTTTACGGGTGTCAGCCAATGTCGCTGTACTCCAGAGCTTTGCCAGTTTACTAATAAGTCAGCAGAGAAATAACAACGGTCAAATAGGGTTAAGGAATTATCAGGGGTATCTTGAACTAAACGCTGTGCGAGCGTGACCTCTCCTACGTGGCAGCCATCAAAGGCAGCACCTAATACCATTCTGGTTTCAGTCGATATAAGGCTGACTAATCGAAGTTGAGGATAGGGTTTGTGTGTGTTTGAAATAAAACCAAACTCATTGGCATTTTCTTCAGAATCTTGGCAACGAAACACGGTTCCATCAACGGCAAGGGTGGTAAGCCCTAGCGCGTTATTCTCCCCCAACGCTTGCTCAAGCCAAGCTGAGACAGTGGATTTAAATAAGTACGACATAGGCGCTTCACCTAAGCGTCGTCGGCAATCCGTCAATACACTCGGCGCTACGCGAGACCAAGTTGAGTCTCCAGATTGAAGTGCAATATCCATCGAGCTACAGACTTCTTTGATGGACTGGTTACGAATTAACCCCATCCAGAGTACTAGCCAGACTGCCTGCTGGGCAGGCAGACGGCGATTACGGATACTCGCCTTGTTAGCTGAAAGGAGTGATTGTTCGATCCAATCTGAATCAATCGCCTCCATTACAGAACCGTAAGACCCGCTTTCTTCAACAGACTCATGAACTAACTCAAGCTCTTGCACAAACATAAAAAATCCCCACCAGAATACTGGTAGGGATTATCTTTCATCTGCAGGATCGGTCAAGTGCTCTTAAACGATCGGCATTG
>NZ_JBEOPP010000117.1:0-1340 GCF_040310185.1 Shewanella sp. T24-MNA-CIBAN-0130
ATCACAGTATTTGGCGGTCACCACAGCCGCAAGCGCTTCAGGGCTGGCGATACTCTGGGGGATCGGCTGTGCAGGCTTAGGCGCGGTAATGACAGAGGTACTGGTTGATGTTGTTTCACATTCACGGCAAGCATACTTGGTTTGCCTGTGCTTAATGACGCTGATCTTCTCTGGAATAATGTTGACTTGTTCGCTTTCTTGCACACCGCATTCACGCATCACATGACCACAGCAATCGCACATAGGGCTGTCAAGAGTATAAGATCTTTCTTCACGTTCAAGGTGCTCAGGTAATCGTTTTCGACCCGTTTTACCTTGTTGTTTATTTTCATTTTTATTTGTGGATTGATCCTGCTCAGCTTCATTGAATGTGCCTTTCGGCATTTTCTCACTGCGTTGACCAAACTGCTTATTGCGGTTGAGTTGCAATTGTTCCAAAGCGATATTAAGGCGGTTTTCCAAGTCTTTATTTTTAGCATTGAGCACCTGATTTTCATGCTGCAACATTGCCAGCATTTTTTTTAGTTGTTCAATATTATCAGGCTGTTCAGTTGTCATTAATTAGCGTTCAAGACCAATAGATAGCGCTAGTTTGCCTGCTGTATTTGATCATGCAACCGCTATTTAGCGATCCAGTGATGATCACCTCACTGTCAGGCCATTTAAGGGTTTATGCCCATGGGATACTTCTAACGATAAGCCTGATAGTAACCAATTTAGCTGATGCTGGTTGATTGTCAGCGCGTCTTGTTCGTCGTTAGCGCCAGGCCACTTAAAGCGACCTTTTTCTAGCCGCCGATAGTAAAGCCAAAAACCATTAGTATCCCAAAATAAAATCTTAATTTTGTCCCGGTGGCGATTACAAAAAATAAACCAGGCTTGATTCAACGGATCCATTTCCAATACATCACTGACGATTAAAGATAAGCCATCAATGGCTTTACGCATGTCGGTATGGCCGGTAACAAGATAGATCTGCTTATGTGGTGTCATGCTGATAGCACGCGTAAAAATTGTTGTAATTTGCTTGGCGCTAATGAGGCTGGAAAAGAAAACAGATAGCCGTTGGGCAATGCCAGCGTGAGTGGCTGGTCAGGTTTAATTTCAGGAAAAATCAGCGGCACCACTTTTTGCTTAGTTGATGACGAATGCGGGTTAAGTTTTTTAGTCCACGCATAAAATGTAGATAGGGTTAAGTCATTGGTTTTACAAAATTCAGCTTTGGTTAATTTACTTTCAGTTTGCTGCTGAAAAATGCGTTGCCAGTATTGTATTTTATCGTTTTTTGACATGATTGTTTTCCTAGATTTAGTTAGGAAATAATCATGTCACATTTGAAG
>NZ_JBEOPP010000118.1:0-1340 GCF_040310185.1 Shewanella sp. T24-MNA-CIBAN-0130
ATTGCTGTTTTTTTGACTTAAATAAGATCGTGTTTTTGCCACATTGGATCGCAGTTCAGCAACAGCTGCCGTAACTGTTTGGCGATGAACGGTTCAATATTTTGGCTTGAATCAGGCCAATGTAAAAACCTGCCTTTTGATAATCGTTTGGTCATCAACCAAAAACCGGTGCCGTCATACGATGATGCACGGACCATGGTTTTATTGCGGTTAATAAAGACGAACACCGAGCCAGAGCGAGGGTTAGCGGATAATTTATAGCGGCATAGTGCCGCTAAGCCATCAATCCCCTGACGAAAGTCGGCAGGTGCAATAGCGATTAATATATGCTTATCAGCAGTCAGATGTATCACGATTTCAACGCCCTGATCAGCGAAATAAGGGTCTGTGGATCGTCAATGCCTTATAAAGACATCGTATCTCCCTGAAAGAACTTGAGCTCTACGTTAAAAGTTGTTTGCGTAGACGGTGCTAAAATGGGTAGGTGCACAAACTGGGGGTTATTTACAGGAGGGCTAATGCTATTTCGCCACTGTTTAAGCTGGCTGCCACTTATCCGTAGCACGGATGTTATTTTGCTAGAAGAATAATGTTCGAGTAATCCAACGGCTTGTTCACGTAATGTATTTGGGGTTGGTACCTGACGGCCATTTCTGTTGCTACGCCAGCACTCAAAAGCAGTGGAGAGTGTCGATAATAGGTCTGAATTTGACATGATTGCATCCTGATTATTGAGTAGCGATCATTAAATCAGTTTACAAGATAGAAGTTGAACTATGCTGCCGTAAGCTCACTGCTTAGCGCCGGTGTTGATACCACGGTAATAGCGATGTGGCTTGGACATGAATCTACACAAACGACACAAAGATACTTACATGCTCATATGGCACTGAAGGAAGCGGCATTAGCGAAAGTAGCGCCATTTAATAAGCACAGTGATCTTCACTATAAACCGAGCGATAAGTTGTTAGGTTTTCTCACCAGCCTGTAGTTCTAGGATTAAACTATGCCGAATAGAAACTGGATCCTTACAGTTAAATGACAGTAATACCAGCACACTTATGAAATTGGGCAGCATGTGTTCGGCATAGTTTTTCTTTCGTTATAAACCGCCAAAGCCAACGGCTTAATCCCTTTCGATTACATCGAACACTGTCTGGAACAACTATCGTACGCTAACTGCGATCTCAATAAGCTCTTACCCTGGAATATAACTCTAGCCAAGGCGTAGTTCACCGGACTCTCACTAGATAGTTCACATAACCCCCCTGTGTCAGGATTGTTGTCACCCCTTAAAATCATCCAATAATTAAATAGAGGGGGCGGTCAATGAGAGCTCA
>NZ_JBEOPP010000119.1:0-1191 GCF_040310185.1 Shewanella sp. T24-MNA-CIBAN-0130
TTAACCTCATATATGGTCTCCTCCCGTATTGCAAGGTATAACTCATCGATAACAGGGACAGGATTGCTGTCATATATACGGTCTTTTAATGAAGCTATTGGCTTCTGACCTCGATGTATTACGCGCATATCGTCCTTATCAGCTCGTCGGGCTTTTCGCTCTTTGAGGTTATCAGGTTTTCAATATGCAGGTTTTACCTGTTATGTCATCGTTTTGCTCTACCCACGCAATTCTTTGAAGAGCGGTTTACTTATTCTGCTGAATAATCTTCTCCTGAGACGGTAATAGCCCAAGCCATTCTCGCCATTTTGTTGGCATAAGCAACGCAGGCTCGGTTATGCCCCCGAGTTTGAACAAGCCGGTTTATCCATTGACTTAATTTATCCTTTTTCGTTCCAGCTCTTGATACCACAGCCTTTGCTCCTTGGATTAACAGACACCGTAAGTAACTATTCCCTCGCTTACTTATGCCTAGCAACGTCTCTTTACCCCCACTACTGTGCTGGCGGGGAACGATACCTAAGGAAGCAGAAACATCCCTGCCTCGTCGATAGTGACTGCCATTACCCACTTCATTAAAATAAGCACTCGATACCATAGGGCCAAATCCTGGTATGGTTTGAACTCGCTGACAAATATCATTGCGCTTTACTGCTTCAACAATCAATTGGCTATAGGCTTCGATACACGTATCTAATGCAGTTAATTGGCTTTGTAGCTGCCTAAGTATGGCTTTAAACGCCCCTGATAATGGCGAGGCCTCATCATCTAGCATGAGAGGGATACTTTTACGTATATTGTTTACACCTTGGGTTAACGCAATACCGTATTCAGCGATTAATCCTCTTATTTGGTTGCATAATGCCGTTCTTTGCCTAACCGCCAACTCGCGTGCTTTATGCTGTGCTTGATTATCTTGTTGCTCTATCGACTTTATTCCCACACTTTTAATATGTGGCTGGTTAGCCGCGACAGCAATGGCTAAGGCGTCGTTATAGTCATTTTTGTTGCCAATTAAAAAGGCTTTTACATGTTGAGGTGGAATAAGTTTTACCTGGTGCCCACACTGTTGTATTTCTCTTGCCCAATAATGAGACGTTGCACAGGCTTCTAAAGCAACTAAACAGGATGGGTGTGTTTGAAAGAAAGCTAATACTTGCGCTCTTGTTAACATTTTCTTGTTAATTAACC
>NZ_JBEOPP010000121.1:0-1083 GCF_040310185.1 Shewanella sp. T24-MNA-CIBAN-0130
AAAAAAGGAAGCCGAGGCTTCCTTTTTCAGTGTTCACTAAAGTCGCTATTACGCGATAATTTTAGCTACAACACCTGCACCAACTGTACGGCCACCTTCACGGATAGCAAAACGTAAACCGTCATCCATCGCGATTGGGTAAATCAGTGTAACTACCATCTTGATGTTATCACCAGGCATAACCATTTCTACGCCTTCTGGTAACTCAATTGTGCCTGTTACGTCTGTTGTACGGAAGAAGAACTGTGGACGGTAGCCTTTGAAGAATGGAGTATGACGTCCGCCTTCTTCTTTGGACAACACGTAGACTTCTGACTCAAACGTTGTGTGTGGGTTAATTGAACCAGGCTTAGCTAGTACTTGACCACGTTCAACATCATCACGCTTAGTTCCACGTAATAACACACCACAGTTTTCGCCAGCACGACCTTCGTCAAGTAACTTACGGAACATTTCTACACCAGTACAAGTCGTTTTAGTTGTTGGTCTAACACCAACAATTTCTACTTCGTCTGATATACGAACGATACCACGTTCAACACGACCGGTTACCACTGTTCCACGACCTGAAATCGAGAATACGTCTTCGATTGGTAGTAGGAACGGCTTATCGATGTCACGCTCTGGCTCTGGAATATAAGTATCTAAAGCTTCTGCAAGCTCAAGAATTTTAGCTTCCCACTCTGGCTGGCCTTCTAGTGCCTTAAGCGCTGAACCTTGGATTACTGGTAAATCATCACCTGGGAAGTCGTATTCTGAAAGAAGCTCACGCACTTCCATTTCTACTAATTCTAGTAATTCTTCGTCATCTACCATGTCACATTTGTTCATGAATACGATGATGAAAGGGACACCTACTTGACGAGAAAGCAAGATGTGCTCACGTGTTTGTGGCATTGGGCCATCAGTAGCAGCTACTACTAAGATTGCGCCGTCCATCTGTGCAGCACCGGTAATCATGTTCTTAACATAATCCGCGTGACCTGGACAATCTACGTGTGCGTAGTGACGTAATGGTGTGTCATATTCGATGTGAGAAGTATTAATTGTAATACCGCGCTCACGCTCTTCTGGAGCGTTATC
>NZ_JBEOPP010000122.1:0-1034 GCF_040310185.1 Shewanella sp. T24-MNA-CIBAN-0130
GACGGCGTTACTGGCCCATTGACCTTAGGTCAAGCGGTGATAATTGCCGGTGTCGGTAGCTTTACATTAAGCGCCAATGGCGCATACAGCTTTACTCCAGTGGCTAATTACAACGGTCCCGTGCCGGTGATCACCTATGTGTTAACCGACGGCTCTGGCCCGACCGACACCTCGACCTTGACCATCACCGTGAGCCCAGTGAACGATGATTTCACTGACGCGAACGAAGTGATTTCAGTGGCAGAAGACAGCGGCGCAACCACGGGCACTGTATTAACCGGCACCAGCTCAGTTGATGGTCCGGTGACCGTACACAGCTTCAGCATCGACGGCGTTACTGGCCCATTGACCTTAGGTCAAGCGGTGATAATTGCCGGTGTCGGTAGCTTTACATTAAGCGCCAATGGCGCATACAGCTTTACTCCAGTGGCTAATTACAACGGTCCCGTGCCGGTGATCACCTATGTGTTAACCGACGGCTCTGGCCCGACCGACACGTCGACCTTGACCATCACCGTGAGCCCAGTGAACGATAATTTCACTGACGCGAACGAAGTGATTTCAGTGGCAGAAGACAGCCGCGCAACCACGGGCACTGTATTAACCGGCACCAGCTCAGTTGATGGTCCGGTGACCGTACACAGCTTCAGCATCGACGGCGTTACTGGCCCATTGACCTTAGGTCAAGCGGTGATAATTGCCGGTGTCGGTAGCTTTACATTAAGCGCCAATGGCGCATACAGCTTTACTCCAGTGGCTAATTACAACGGTCCCGTGCCAGTGATCACCTATGTGTTAACCGACGGCACTGGCCCGACTGACACGTCTACCTTGACCATCACCGTGAGCCCAGTGAACGATAACTTCACTGACGCGAACGAAGTGATTTCAGTGGCAGAAGACAGCGGCGCAACCACGGGCACTGTATTAACCGGCACCAGCTCAGTTGATGGTCCGGTGACCGTACACAGCTTCAGCATTGACGGCGTTACTGGCCCATTGACCTTAGGTCAAGCGGTGATAATTGCCGGTGT
>NZ_JBEOPP010000123.1:0-868 GCF_040310185.1 Shewanella sp. T24-MNA-CIBAN-0130
GTGTAATTTGTTTCATGGGGCTATGATGATCCCATTTGGGACAAAATCAAGCATTTTCAATGATCACGGGTATATGCCGTTAGCAAAGGTGATCGCATGGGCTTTATTTTGCTGACTAAAACCAACATACAAGGGCACAGGTTTTCCTATGGTGCCAGCATAGCGAAGCTGTTTACTTAAATTTAATTGACTCGCGGTGTACTCAATGACATTTCTGTTGTCGACGATTACGGAATGACGGCCTTTTACAAGGCGAATAATATTCATCGCTAATGGATCGCTACCTGAGGCAAAGTACGTATTAGCATGCGCGTTAAACCAGGCGTCAAGTGCTGCGCCATAGCCGTAACCATTCACTATCGCCGCTTGTTGAGTTTTATTCAGGTCGCTAATCTGCTTAAATGACTCATTACTGTCAACAAGAGTATAAAAGTCGTTGCTGTTATAGCCCAAAATCACATCAGCACTGAGTAATTTATTGTCGGCTATCGCGCTTGCGGTCAGTGCAAGCACTGCATCAATATTGTTTCTTTGCAGTTCAATCAATGCCCGCTTAAACGGAAGCTTTCGAAATTCAACGGCTTGACCTTGGATCTCAAAAGCGCGACGGGTTAGTTCTACAACGTATCCAGTTTGATTTTCGCAGATATACGGACACCAAATATCTGAGGCGATTCGAAGAGGCGCAGAGTGGGCATTAATACTGAAAAGAGACAGTAAAACGATAAAGTACTTTAACAAGTATTTTGCTCCATGATTTGAATGGGCGAGTATAGTAATTGTTTAAAGTGTATATACCCGTGATCATTGAAAATGCTTGATTTTGTCCCAAATGGGATCATCATAGCCCTATGAAACAAATTACACT
>NZ_JBEOPP010000124.1:0-792 GCF_040310185.1 Shewanella sp. T24-MNA-CIBAN-0130
CTTCCGCAGAGCTGGCTAGATTTATCAGAGGTCACAAAAGTTTAGCTATTGATACGGCGAGTCAGTCTATGGCCGCCGATATGGATAAGCAAACAGCCGAACTCTATGAGAAACAACGCAGTGTGATGCTTGAAGGGCTGAGTATGGGAGCAATACCCTTATCAGCTTCAACACCTATGTTAAGTGGAAATGACACTTGTATAACGGTTGCACTCGATCCTGCCGATGTTGGACAACCTCAAGAATATGATTGGGAGCAAGGTTCTCAAAATGTCAGTGTAACCGTATCGGGTGAAGGCTGGCCTAAAAATGGTCAAAGCGCTCGTCAAAATGCAGAAATGGACGCATTACAGCGCGCTATTTCGCAAGTTGTCGGTGTTTGGTTAACTCAGCAACATGCGCAATCGTCAAAAATGACGATGACAATTACCGATGATAGTGAGTCAACTCAAATGCAAGAGTTGATCGGTCAACAATTGGTCAGTCACAGTGAAGGCTTAGTAAAAGAATGGCAGACATTAGACAGCCAACCGCTTAGTAAAAACGGCATTCAAGTGACTATCCATGCCGTTGTCGAAAAAGCCCCGCTTATTCAACAAGTTTCACACCTACTTAATGCCATAGGTTCTCCACGGGTACAGGTTATTGCCCCTGAACCGTTAAAGACAGAGTTGCTGACTTGGCTTGGTGAGCAAGGAATTGAAGTAGGCGCAGCAGCCAGCTTAACTATTTTAGCTAATGCTGATGTGGTTGAAATTGGTAATAACAGACGGTTACACCTCAATATAGATG
>NZ_JBEOPP010000125.1:0-745 GCF_040310185.1 Shewanella sp. T24-MNA-CIBAN-0130
ATGGCGCCACGTTTATCCTCTCGAATAATCCTGCCTGTATCTTCAACTAGCACAATATAGTCTTTTACACTAAACATTAAACCTTTAGGCATATCCTGACGCTCATTCCCCACAAAAGGCAATAACTCTGCTGGTTGTTCACCTTTTATCGCTGAGTGTATTCGGCGTTGAATGCTGGTGCAACAATCTTGGGTGGCCATATTTAATTAGGTGGCCATATTTAATTTTTAATTTCCTAAGCTGGGACAACTTCACATAATCAATCAAAATTTGTTTCACTGCATTAACATTAGAGTTATTGTTCTAAATATTAGAGTTATTACTCTAAAAAATAGATATTATCAAAGGAACTACTGATGAGTAAAATAAAAAAAACGCTCTTAAGCCTGGCGGCTGTATCTGTATGTGTATTGGCTGGCGTCATGTTTTATGCCACTGACATCGCAAAAGGTGACCTTCCTGCAACAGACCCGCAAAGCTACACTACCATTGAAGCGAATGGCCTTAGTTTTGCCGTTGATATCCGCGGAGACAAAACGGGGACACCGGTTATATTACTCCACGGATTCCCTGAGTCGGCGGTGATGTGGGACTCATTCATGGATGAACTCACTGCAAATGGATATTATGCCATTGCACCCAATCAGCGTGGTTACAGCGCTGGATCTCGACCAGATGACGTTGAACAATACCAATTGAAATACCTGACTTCAGATGTTATTGCGATTGCTGACCAGCTCGAATT
>NZ_JBEOPP010000126.1:0-709 GCF_040310185.1 Shewanella sp. T24-MNA-CIBAN-0130
ACAGCCGCAGCAACATCATCTGACTCTGCCGGCATATCAAACTCGGCGAGTAATGAATCGATATCATCTTCAGTTGACTCTTCAGTTGAGCCTACTGATGTCTCTGGCGCGTTGACAGCCGCGGCAACATCGTCTGACTCTGCCGGCATATCAAAATCGGCGAGTAATGAATCGATATCATCTTCAGTTGAATTTTCAGTTGACTCTTCAGTTGAATCTGCTGATGTCTCTGTCGCGTTAACATCCGCAGCAACATCATCTGACTCTGCCGGCATATCAAACTCAGCTAGTAATGAATCGATGTCATCTTCAGTTGAATTTTCAGTTGAGCCGGCTGATGTCTCTGGCGCTTTGACAGCCGCGGCAACATCATCTGACTCTGCCGGCATATCAAACTCGGCTAGTAATGAATCGATATCATCTTCAGTTGAATTTTCAGTTGAGCCGGCTGATGTCTCTGGCGCTTTGACAGCCGCAGCAACATCATCTGACTCTGCCGGCATATCAAACTCGGCTAGTAATGAATCGATATCATCTTCAGTTGACTCTTCAGTTGAGCTGGCTGATGTCTCTGGCGCTTTGACAACCGCGGCAACATCATCTGACTCTGGCGGCATATCAAACTCGGCTAATAATGAATCGATATCATCTTCAGTTGACTCTTCAGTTGAGCTGGCTGATGTCTCTGGCGCTTTGACAACCGCGGCAA
>NZ_JBEOPP010000127.1:0-704 GCF_040310185.1 Shewanella sp. T24-MNA-CIBAN-0130
AACTAACCCGGACAATTTTTTCATTCACATCATCATAAACGTCAAAAGTAACAAAGCCTGCTAATGAGCCTGAAACTGATTCTTTACAGGTTTCAGTCATCGTTTCCTTAGTGTTAGCAACAGTTTCAGCACCGGTATCAATAACATCCAAAGTGGAGTCAACAAGGTTAGCGCACTGATGCTCAACCCCTTTCATATTTTCTATCAGTTGCTTTTTGGCAATCATATAGGCTTTGTTATAAGCCCCACGCTTTGAGAGTAAAGTCGCATTAAAGTTATCGTAGGTTGTATAACTCACGCTACCAATAGATAAAATGCCAGTACCACTGCCTACTTGGATCATTTTGACGCCATCTTCATCGTCATCAATTAATGCTTTATGGGCGACGGCAATAGCAAGCTCAGCATTATCAGCGATGACAGCATCACCTTTAACTGTGGCTTGCTCTGCGTTGGCAACCGTCGTATTAGGGCGCGCTGGCACCATATCCGTTAAATCAAAATCATCGGCAGCCACTGCCTGCATAGTTAAAGCCGGCATCGCTAAAGCCATAGCTAATGTGAGAATTTTTAGTTTCATCATCAATCCTTAATACCTGAGAGTAAAATCATTTTCTATAACAATGGCAGGAAGCGCATTGTCAGTCATAGTTGAAAGCGCTTGATGTACAGCATCTGCCAATTCGCCTGTATTGCCTTTGTAA
>NZ_JBEOPP010000128.1:0-693 GCF_040310185.1 Shewanella sp. T24-MNA-CIBAN-0130
GTCTTAAAAGCGCTTATGATTGATTTCAGGATCTCGTTTTTTAATTGAATTTGGCTGTTAGAGTTATTCTATAATCTCGTTATATGTCCAAATAAACCGTCGCGACAGTCAGCCAGAATAAGGAAATATCTATGAGACTTATCAAAGCAAGGGTAGAAAATTATCGCAGCATTATTGATTCTGGCGAGTTTGATATTGAGCGATTAAAAACAATTCTCGTTGGTCCGAATGAAGCAGGTAAGACCGTATTGCTTAGAGCATTACAACAGCTCAATAAACCAGAAGACGTTGAGGGGTTTGATGCTCTTAGAGACTATCCAAGGTCTAAATATAATGAAATTACCACAGGTCAGGTAGATCCGAATAAAGTCAAAGTGGTTACAGGCTGCTTTGAGTTAGAGGATAGTGATAAAGCACTAGTACCCTCCGAGTATCATGGATGTCAATATCAATTTACTCGTATGCTAAACAACACGGCATCTCACACACTTATAAATGCACCCGATAGAAAAAAAATAATTGATATCAGAAAAAGCCTAGCTAGAATGGCTGCACATATGGATAAGCAGCACACCAAATTATCAGACTCGGAACCCGACACTAAACCCTCTAAAGAACTTAATGAATTTATGTCGAGTTGGCTTGACGGAAGTTACATTTCTGGCGAGATGGCAAAATCATTAAAAACATGGC
>NZ_JBEOPP010000129.1:0-674 GCF_040310185.1 Shewanella sp. T24-MNA-CIBAN-0130
GATGCCAATGCGCTTAAAATATTGCCCTATGTGGACAGCGTTACCCCAACCGTTAGAGCTAATGTTGTTATACGTTATGCTAGCGAAACCGTCACAGGATCGATTCAAGGCGTGGGTACTGAGTATTTTCGCGTGCGCGGTTATACGCTTGCTAAGGGACAATATTTTGCCGATGATAGTATCGATACGCTAGAACAGGTTGCCGTCATTGATGCCAATACCGATCAGACACTTTTTCCTGATGGCAATGCGCTAGGTAGCGTCATTTTTCTCGGCCGTCTTCCTGTTCGTATTATTGGCGTAACAAAGCCAATTGAAAGTGTGTCCGACAACAGTGATGAACTGAATGTTTGGTTGCCGTATACCACGGTGTCTGGGCGTATTTTTAGGCAAAATTATGTAAACGATATTACCGTAAGGATAGATGCGAATGTATCAAGTGATGTGGCAGAGCAAGGCATTATTAGCTTATTGAGTATGCGCCACGGCAAAGTTGATTTTTTCACTATTAATACAGATACGATACGCAAAAGCATTGAAAAAACATCTGAAACCATGACGTTACTGATATCAGCTATCGCGTTTATCTCTTTGTTAGTTGGCGGGATTGGGGTAATGAATATCATGCTGGTATCGGTAACAGAGCGAACGCGCGAAATAGGCATTCGTATGGC
>NZ_JBEOPP010000130.1:0-648 GCF_040310185.1 Shewanella sp. T24-MNA-CIBAN-0130
CTGCTCTTGTAGCTGCTTTTCCCAGCTTTTAGCATGGAACCAGACTTTTTTATCCTTGCCGTAAATGAAAAGGAAAGGCGTGCCATAATCTTTTATTTCTGTCGCCTTTGTTGTATTTTTCGTTAATACAGATTTCCACAAATGCCAGTACGGATAGGTCATACGGGGATCTGTTCGCAAATCCGCGATTGTTTTATTAGGGTCTACATCTTCAATTTTTAAAATGTTATCAGCAGTATATAATGCCAACTTTTCTCCTAAAAATTCAGGTAAAGTCCAAGCAACAGCAAGTGCAAAGGTGTATTTAACATTGATGGTTGGTCGTTTCTCTTCGCCAAAGCTGCCGATATCAAAGAGTACCAGGCTATCTACTAAGTCATTTTTCTTCAGATACTGAGACGCATAAACCGCGCCCCAGTCGTGAGCCAGAACGGTGACCTTGTCTTTATTTAAACCTCTAATAAAGGCGTTCATAATCATTCGGATCTGTTTTATAGTGTAATGAGGTCTTTCCCCATTATCTTCTAACTCGAACCCCGGAAGGGTGAATCGAGCAATCGAATAATCATCTTTTAAATATTCAACCTGTTTGTCCCAAAGCTCCAAACTGTCAGGGTAACCATGGATGAACACTAAGGTCTCTTCACC
>NZ_JBEOPP010000131.1:0-642 GCF_040310185.1 Shewanella sp. T24-MNA-CIBAN-0130
GGTTTCCCTACGGCTCCGCTATTCGCTTAACCTCGCTACAAAATGTAAGTCGCTGACCCATTATACAAAAGGTACGCAGTCACGGTCTCAAGAACCGCTCCCACTGCTTGTACGTACACGGTTTCAGGTTCTATTTCACTCCCCTCACAGGGGTTCTTTTCGCCTTTCCCTCACGGTACTGGTTCACTATCGGTCAGTCAGGAGTATTTAGCCTTGGAGGATGGTCCCCCCATATTCAAACAGGATGTCACGTGTCCCGCCTTACTCGTTTTCATCTACGGTTAGTTTTCATGTACGGGGCTATCACCCTGTGCCGCTGTGCTTTCCAACACATTCCACTAACACCCCATAGACTTAAGGGCTAATCCCCGTTCGCTCGCCGCTACTAGGGGAATCTCGGTTGATTTCTTTTCCTCTGGGTACTTAGATGTTTCAGTTCCCCAGGTTCGCCTCATAACGCTATGTATTCACGTTATGATGACCACTTATGTGGCCGGGTTTCCCCATTCGGATATCGTTAGCTCAAATGCTTATTACTAGCTCGCCAACGCTTTTCGCAAGTTATTACGTCCTTCATCGCCTCTGACTGCCAAGGCATCCACCGTATACGCTTGGTCACTTAACCATACAACCCAAATGAGT
>NZ_JBEOPP010000132.1:0-613 GCF_040310185.1 Shewanella sp. T24-MNA-CIBAN-0130
CCCTACCGCTTTATCGGTTAACCGACATATTTGCCCGTGGCGGTTTAAATATTAGCCGCGCTACACTGGCCAATTGGTGCATAGCCAGTGCCGAATTAGTTAGGCCGTTAATTGCTGCGATGAAAGCTAATCTACTCGCTCAATCAACGCTGTGCGCAGATGAAACAACGGTGCAAGTATTGGATGAACCAGATAGAAAAGCAGCAACTAAATCCTATATGTGGGTCTATCGCAGCAATGAATTTAGCGATAACCCTGTTGTTATTTATGATTATCAACCGAGTCGTGCACGCAGTTGCCCAGAAGCATTTCTAGCAGATTATGCCGGATATTTACAATGTGATGGTTACAGTGTTTACGACAATATAGAAGGAATAATGCCAGTCGGGTGCTGGGCACACGCCAGACGCAAATTCCACGATGCCTTAGCGGTGCAACCGAAGAAAACCGGCAAAGCAACAGTCGGTATCAATTATATTCAAAAACTGTATGCAATAGAAAAGCGGGCAAAAACATTACCGCCCGATAAGCGAAAATCACTCCGGCAGGAAAAGGCTGAGCCAATCTTAACATCGTTGCATGAATGGTTAGAAAAAAGCGAGAAAACAGTCCT
>NZ_JBEOPP010000133.1:0-601 GCF_040310185.1 Shewanella sp. T24-MNA-CIBAN-0130
TATACCCATGATCAATGAAGATGCTTGATTTTTTACCAATGAAGATCACCATACCCCTCATGAAAAACATCAAGTTGACCATCGAGCAAAAAATAGATCTTGAAGCCCTTCACGACGAGAGTCGAGATGGGCGTGTTCGTGATCGAATTAAAGCCGTTTTACTTCGCTCTGAAGGCTGGTCAACACCGATGATAGCTCAGGCCTTACGACTGCATGAAACAAGTATCGTTAGGCATATTGATGATTACGTCAGTAAAAATAAGTTAGACCTGAAAATGGAGGTTCACGACCTTATTTGAGTGAAACACAAACTGATGAGGTTATGGCTCACCTGATGTTAAACACTTATCGCTGCTCGTATGAAATCATTGAGTACATATGGAGAAACCATGGGCTGCGCTTCTCTATTCCAGGTTTAAATAAATGGCTTCATCAGCATAACTTTAGCTACAAATACCCTAAAGGCGTCCCTCATAAGTTTGATGAAAAAAAGCAAGCCGATTTTATTGAGCAGTACACTAAGTTAAAGTCTGAAGTAGTTGATGAGCCTATATTGTTTATGGATGCTATGCATCCAACTCAAGCGACAAAAGTAAGTTGT
>NZ_JBEOPP010000134.1:0-592 GCF_040310185.1 Shewanella sp. T24-MNA-CIBAN-0130
CGCATAAACCAACTGATATCAATTAAGCGCTTACGGTATTCGGTAATGCATTCATTAACCGTTTGAAGCTCAAACTGATTAAGCTCCTCTTCTTTTAGGTATTTGTGTGTGAGTAACGTGCCTTTAAAGCCTTTGTGCCACTGTATAAACACTTCTTTATCTGACCACAGCTTCGCTTTGTCAGCATCGACTTTTATAACCACATGTAAGTGATTACTCATCACGACATAAGCACAGATATCAATAGCAAAGACGGTCGCTAACTCTAGAATGCGCGAATCAACCCATTCACGCCGATGCTCATAATTTTCACCCGTTGAGTTATCTATTCCACACAAGAATGCCTTACGTACCACACGAGAACAGCAGTGGTAGTAAGGTGTATCTTCTAGGCTAACGATAGTTTGTCTTGGTCTAGCCATCTTAGATTACCATGTCGATAAAACGTAATTAAAGCCTAGTCGAGTGTTTACTACTTAGCCAATTGGAATGAGTGGCCATGCTATTTATTGGTAACAACTTACTTTTGTCGCTTGAGTTGGATGCATAGCATCCATAAACAATATAGGCTCATCAACTACTTCAGACTTTA
>NZ_JBEOPP010000135.1:0-587 GCF_040310185.1 Shewanella sp. T24-MNA-CIBAN-0130
AGTCTCGTGTGCACAAACTTTTTACCCTGTCCTTACACTGAATAAACGTATTCCAAGCGCGGCAACACTGTTCAACGATATCGTCATAACCTTCAAAACACCTATTTGCCAAACAATGCTGTCTTAGCCATTGCCATACCTGTTCAATGGGATTTAATTCCGGAGAATAGGGTGGTAATTTGAGGACCGATAAATTACTGAATTCTTTTGCTATATCATCCGTATGCCAACCTGCACCATCAATGATAACAAGTGCATACCTATCCGAATGAGTTGCTTCTGAAATTTGTTTTAAGTGTTGCCACATAGCCGCCCTATTAACAAATGGAGTGACCAAGGCTTCTGTTGCACCCGTCGCAGGGCAAACTGCACCAAAAAGATAAGCATATTCAAATTGTTGCTGCCTTACCGCTCTTGGCCTCGAGCCTTTTGCTGCCCATAGTCGCGTGGTGGTATTTTGTTGACCAAATCGAGCCTCATCTTGAAACCAAATATCGACGGTGTCTAAAGGAATATAGACAGGGATCGTTGCGATCGTTTTAGAAATGAGTTTTTTTAAAATCTTCTTGGGCTGCTAAGGATTGTTT
>NZ_JBEOPP010000136.1:0-585 GCF_040310185.1 Shewanella sp. T24-MNA-CIBAN-0130
GGGCAATACTTCGCAACGACAAAAGAATTCCGACGAAAAATCACTGACTTTTTTAGCATCACCCTCCCCGATATTGCTGACACGCTCGGTGATACAATTAATGATAACTTTCAGAAATTAAAACCTGCAGTTTGAATTCACTTGAGTATAAAAGCTAAAAGCCTAGATCGCTTCGCTGCTAGGACGCTACGCGGCTAGAGGCTATAAAATCTTGGTGACGAGCGGTAGCAAGCGATGACATACGATAAAAAGCGAAAAAGCTAAAGCCTAGGTGCTAGAGCGCTGCGCTGCTAGAGGCTATAAAATCTTGGTGACGAGCGATAGCAAGCGATGACATACGATAAAAAGCGAAAGCCTAGAGACTAGAGCGCTGCGCTGCTAGATGCTATAAAATCTTAGCAGCGGAGCTGTCCCTAGCAGGACGCAGTCCGCCCTAGCAGCGAAGCTGTCCTCGCAGGACGTAGTCCGCTCTAGAAGCGCAGCGATCCTAGCAGTGACGTAGTCACGCTCTAGTAACTAGCAGGACGCAGTCCGCCCTAGCAGCGCAGCGATCCTAGCAGTGACGTAGTCACGCTCTAGATCCTA
>NZ_JBEOPP010000137.1:0-572 GCF_040310185.1 Shewanella sp. T24-MNA-CIBAN-0130
TGTAATGGTCTAATGAAACTGTAGAGATTTATAGCTTAAAATAAGCAAAATCTTAAAGGTATTTATTATGATTAGAAAAACTAAAATCACTGTCAGCCCTCTTCAAAAATTAGAATATGCCAAGCTGATGGTCGAACAGGGTTACACGAACAAGCAAATTGAAGATATGTCAGGTGCAGGTAAATCTGCGGTGTCTAGATGGAAAGTGCAGTACCAGGCTGAATTAGCCGGTAAAACACCGAAAAATGTCAAAGCATTAACTGAAGAACAACGAAGAATACAGCTTCTAGAAGCCCAACTAAAACAAGCCATGAGGGATAATGATATCTTAAAAAAGGCTGCAGCTTTCTTCATTCGAGACAATCAAAACTTAAAATGATGCGCGAAGTAAAGAAAGCAAACCCAGGCTTTAAAATGAGTGAATTATGCCGAGTATTCGAGATCAGTTGTAGTAGTCTCTATTACAAACCGATCCCAAAAAGCGTTGAAAAACAGGCTCAGATACAATTGATAGAGCAAGCTTTCTCTGAGTCACACTCGACGTATGGCAAACGTCGAATACAGGCTGATTT
>NZ_JBEOPP010000138.1:0-561 GCF_040310185.1 Shewanella sp. T24-MNA-CIBAN-0130
TGGTTATACTTCTCAAACGATGTTTTTTACCTATGTAGAAGAATCAGATTCATTAATGATTTTACCATTCAACTACTGGAATAATGAAGAAAAACAGGAACGTTGGGGAAATGCTTTTGACTTATTTTGGTTTAATGATGATGGTTCTATCTCATCAGATGAGAAGCTAGCTACATTTGAACAATTTCACAACTATGAGAATCGTTGCGCAGAATGCCATTTAACAGGGTTTAATGTTGAAACATGGACAGATGCAGGTAAGTTAGGGCGTTCAGCAGATAAAACTAATATTTGGACAACAACTGAATTTGCTATTGGATGTGAAAAATGTCATGGCCCTGGGGCTGCACATGCCAAAAGTCGTGATAAAAAAGATATTGTAAATCCAGAAAACTTAGACAGTAAGACGGGAAGTGAAGAGTGCGATCAGTGTCATCAGTCAGGGCACCCGATTAATTATGACAATGGTTTTTGGAGCGAACTTCCGATTAAATTCGATGAAAAAAATCCTCTAGGGCAAGGTCAACACTATAATGTTGGCGATAAACTGGATGAGTTTTA
>NZ_JBEOPP010000139.1:0-540 GCF_040310185.1 Shewanella sp. T24-MNA-CIBAN-0130
CAACTTGATGTTTTTCATGAGGGGTATGGTGATCTTCATTGGTAAAAAATCAAGCATCTTCATTGATCATGGGTATAGTTGTCTAAAACCTCGTGGATTTTATCCGCATCAGGATAATGAACATCAACCAAATCCCGCATACACGCTGCAAAGTCCTCTCGTTTCTTGGTTGCAGTTGCTTTAGCATGCCGCCAGCCTCGATGCCTGTCGTACATCAGATAGATATTGGCCACATCCTCACGCCGGTATTCGTAATCATCTTTAGCTAAGTGCCCTGGTGAAGCTAATTTGGGCGGTTTTACATGTGACACCAGTTGTTTCATTGCTTCATCAAAATTATCCACAGGATGTTTTTCATCCGCAGGCATAGCATAAATTTCCAGCACCTCTTCCATCTGCGCAATGAAGTCGCTGTTTAACTCGCCAATACACCACATCTTCTTTTGCCATGGTTTTAATTCATCATGCCTATGCACTTGGCTCAGTAAGAATGTATTGGCGTGTGAATTATTGCCAAATTTAACAATCTGTTAGGTATTT
>NZ_JBEOPP010000140.1:0-517 GCF_040310185.1 Shewanella sp. T24-MNA-CIBAN-0130
GTCTAGAAAGTTGTTGGTAGTGTCAGCCATGCTGGCAAACGACAGCTTTATCAGTCAATTTACCCCCTATAAAGACGGTGTCATTACCTCACGTAATACGTTTCAAAAATATTATGCTCAGGCCGAGCTCAAAGGTTATATCGAACGCACGTTAGACGAAAATGCTATCGCTGTTGCGCCGGGCATTTATTATATTTTCCGTGACAAAATTGAAGAACAACGCTTTTTAGCTAAGCGGCATCAACGCCATCACCAATGGCACCAAATAACCACACCGACACCACCAAGCGAAGAACAAGCTCGGTTATTGTTCACTCAACACCAAACATTGTTAACCGCTTTTTGGGACAGATGTTTAGAGCTTGGCCGCATACCAGTAGATGACGAGTTTGCCGAATCTGCCAACATTAAAATGCATTTCGGTAATGCTAAAAGAGCCTTTAAATTACTTATACAAGTGCAAGGCGGATCCGCCGAACTCGAATTTGAACAAGCCATAGCCTTAAGGCGTGAAGAC
>NZ_JBEOPP010000141.1:0-506 GCF_040310185.1 Shewanella sp. T24-MNA-CIBAN-0130
TCACCATAATTTGCATCACTTAATTGTGACATCGCATGATAGTAAAGCATGGTTGGAAGGTTGTGATGCTATATATCGTGCGGAGCAAAAAGGTAGTGATCTTCATGTTTCAATAACGAAAGTTATTGCACTATTAACTATTTTTGGATTTCATCATCAGCTTCATGCAAAGAAAGATTTCATAAAACACTATTTTGTGTCTCGTGGGTTTAAAAATAGTGAAATTGTTGCTGCATTAGATGATTTACAAACATGGACTGTCATTATTTACCGACAGAAACATGATGCTTTATTTGTTTTCCAAGGTAGTGATATCGATATCAACACATTGATAAGTGAGCGTGTCGAAGCAGTTAGTCAAGGTGTTGATTGGACAACGGTTTGTGATTTGCCGCAAAATATATTAGCGACGGCACACTATCACAAAACTGGCACGATGAGATGGGCAACAACTAAGCTCATCAATAAAGTCGAAAAATCTTTACTTGAACAGCTCAATACTGAAC
>NZ_JBEOPP010000142.1:0-504 GCF_040310185.1 Shewanella sp. T24-MNA-CIBAN-0130
CGCTACAAAGAGAAGGCGTTAGCAGAAACAGCGGCTTTACTGGTGCTTAGAAAAAAGCTCAATGCGCTTTGGGAGGACGACAACGAGGAGAGTTAACGCCTTTGCCTAAGCGCATAACATTGGTGAATTTAATACAAGAAGCGTATGCCCACGGTGCACGTCTTTACAAGGCTTGCGCTGAAGCAGAGCTAAGTAAGCGGACGTATCGGCGCTGGTATCGAGCAGGAAAAGTACAAGCTGATTTAAGGCCCTCGGCGGTAAGACAGGAGCCAGCCAACAAGCTTAGTGATGACGAGGAAAAGCTGATACTGGCAACCTCGAATGAGGCAAGGTTTGCGAGTCTACCTCCCTCACAAATCGTGCCGACGCTGCTTGATGAAGGGGTCTATATCGCTTCAGAGTCGAGTTTTTACCGAGTGTTAAAAGCCAATGCTCAATTAAATCGACGTGGACGAAGCCAAAGCATAACAAAAAGAAGTAAACCAGATGCTTATGTTGCAGATG
>NZ_JBEOPP010000143.1:0-501 GCF_040310185.1 Shewanella sp. T24-MNA-CIBAN-0130
TGGAAAACATTATTTTTTCAAACACAAATAGTCCTTAAAATCTCAGCCCTTTTTATATAACAACGAGTAAAATTTAACTCAATCGCCATCTGCCATCAGAGAAAGCACTAAGTAATTTTTTAGCTCGGCCTTCATCAACGTCGCCCAGACAATTCTCCCCACTAAAAAAGTCATTTAAACCATCGATAGCATTCAAATCTCTACTTGAAACAATCGAATAACCCATACTCCATTTTGAAAAATTTCTTTCAGGTATGGCTTCAAAGATAATTTTGGTTACTTTTTCATGCATTTTGTCTTTCGCTATGTGAGCAAACAAGTTTTCAATAATTTCCTTATCCCCTTCAAGCACCTGAAAAAAACTTCTCTCGTCGTATAGAAGCATGCCAGTGATACTTAGCTTATCATTAGCCAACTTCGACTTTGAGAGCAATTCAAGAATTTCATCTTCACCCATTTTATGGGTCTCTTGGCTGGCGTATATTAGGTGGTATAGACAGT
>NZ_JBEOPP010000144.1:0-491 GCF_040310185.1 Shewanella sp. T24-MNA-CIBAN-0130
AAGTCGTAACAAGGTAGCCCTAGGGGAACCTGGGGCTGGATCACCTCCTTACCTATACGACTAACTCAATACCTAAAGTGCAGCGATGCATGTGAGTGTTCACACAGATTACTTGTTAACTTCTTCGGAAGTAGAGTGAAATGCGCCGCCAGCCGGCTAGTGTTGTTCTTTAACAATTTGGAAAGCTGATAGTACTAACTAAAGGCGCATAAATGACGATTCGTTGTCGTTTGTGTGATTACGTTAGTGCGAAAAATAATACTGATGCGAAAGCATTAGTATCTTGAGTTCTCAACACACTGTTTAAGTGTCTTGAATATTCTAAAAAACTAAGGCGAGTCCACTTCCTACCCGGAGGTGAGACAAGTAAAAACCAGCTGGTCATGATATGACTCAGAGGTTCACGCAAGTGAAACTCATTTGGGTTGTATGGTTAAGTGACCAAGCGTATACGGTGGATGCCTTGGCAGTCAGAGGCGATGAAGGACGTA
>NZ_JBEOPP010000145.1:0-491 GCF_040310185.1 Shewanella sp. T24-MNA-CIBAN-0130
TTGAGCTCTCATTGACCGCCCCCTCTATTTAATTATTGGATGATTTTAAGGGGTGACAACAATCCTGACACAGGGGGAGTTTGGTTGGTCACTAAATATACGTTGGCATAATCATGTTCAATGTTTAAGCGATCCAGTGACACGTCATTGCGAGATAGCGCTATGTTGTACCTGTCGATATCATCTGGATTAGATATATCGATATCGGTTCTTGCGGTTTGTTTGTAAATCGCGTCTTGTACCGTGTAAAAATCGCTTACCCATTTAAAAGACGTTAAGCGTTTGTCGGTTTTCCCAATTGAAAAAATAAACGTATTAGGGTGCTTTTGAGCATTTCTATAGGCCCGACTCCAAGGCATCATTTGAATATCGATATCAAAATTAACATATTGCTGGGTAGCGTGTAAGATATCAATTGAACATTTTTAGGGCGCATTCTCGCTTGCTTTAGCTGCGAGTTAAGCCTTGCGTAAAGCGAAGCTTTACTGTTT
>NZ_JBEOPP010000146.1:0-486 GCF_040310185.1 Shewanella sp. T24-MNA-CIBAN-0130
GCTTATATAGACTGTCAGGGGTCATTGAAATTGATGATGCGTTAGTGGGTGGCAAAAGCAAGGGCAAGCGTGGACGTTGAGCCGGAGGTAAAAAACCTGTTTTAGTTGCCGTTGAAAGCAAAGGAAAAAGAGCTGGATTTATTGCTATGCAGGCTGTAAATAGCGTTTGCCATGATAGTGTTGAAAAGTTCGTTGCCAAACTCTTAAGATACAGCAAAAAGTGCATACAGACGGCATACCTGCGTTAAACATTATAGATAAGACTCAACAACATGAAGCGAGGGTTACCCCCAGTGAGCTTGTTGATGAATGGCTCCCCTGGGTTCATATTGCCATTGGTAACTTAAAAGCATTTTTACTTGGGACATTCCATGGTGTTTCGGGAAAGTACCTACAAGAATACCTGAGTGAGTTCTGTTATCGGTTCAATCGTAGACAAATGGAAAGAGAAATACCTAACAGATTGTTAAATTTGGCAATAATTCA
>NZ_JBEOPP010000147.1:0-483 GCF_040310185.1 Shewanella sp. T24-MNA-CIBAN-0130
GTACTACTGTTGGTACTGATTTGAATGTCCATGATGCACCTCAATTAACCTAATGAGCTAGTAATAACAAAACTAACTATCCTCTCGAAATAAAATGCCTTTTACTACAAAGGGAGATCCGTAACCGAATCTCCCCTTAAGTTTAAGCCAAAACTATTTTTATAGTAACGACAAAGCAACTTGAGGTAACTGGTTAGCCTGAGATAACATCGCAGCCCCAGTTTGTTGCAGCACTTGGTTTTTGGTCATTGTTGCTGTTTCTTTTGCAAAATCCACATCGACGATACGACTTTTGGCGTCTGCAACATTAGATTGAGTGTTCGCACTGTTACTAATGTTGTACGCTAAGCGGTTTTGAATAGCACCTAAATCACCACGCTGAGTATCAATCGTTTTGATAGCTTTATCAATAGATGCCAATGATGACTTACGGTCTGCCGATGTAGCATTATCAATACCACCAATTGACAAACTGGTCTTATC
>NZ_JBEOPP010000148.1:0-475 GCF_040310185.1 Shewanella sp. T24-MNA-CIBAN-0130
CCCTAAAGATTGTGTTTTTACCGTTGAATATTCTGTCAGAACTGCTCAAATGGCAGTTTATGGCTTGTTTGATACCGTCATGGAAGTGCATCCAATGTACGAGTCGACCCACAACCCTAAATATTTACTTGAGGCACTTAAAGCCATTAGTCGATGATTAAATCCGTTATCGAGATAAATGGATGGCATGGTTAACGTTGCAGTATGAATCTTTATTATTAACAAGGGTTTATCAATAAAAATATTAGTAAAGGCTTATCAGTAAAGAATTATTAACAAGGAATTATTGAAACTGAGTTGTTGAAATAAGGCAGTTAATTACGTGGATTATTTTTAGTAACAATCATGAACTGTGAAATGGAGGTTGATATGAAATGTAATATAGGTAAAACAGATAAAATCATTAGGGTAATACTCGGAGCATGTATTATTGCAGTTGGCGTTTACTATCAGTCTTGGTGGGGCGCCGTGGGGG
>NZ_JBEOPP010000149.1:0-471 GCF_040310185.1 Shewanella sp. T24-MNA-CIBAN-0130
GCTTAGAGGATGGAAGAGACCCTTACCTAGAACTGCCTGGCTCAATTTGGTTAGTTCATTTCTGGTTAAATTTTAATGTTGAACATTTGACGGCTTACCGTTACTTTTTTAATTTCGCAAATGTGCAACATTTTGAAAAAACAAAGCTCATCGCTGATTGTTTTGAAGATGCAAAAAAACTCGTTGATAGTGAGCTGGGTAATATTTCTACTATAAAGAAAGATATTGACTGCTTTTTGAATACCTATAGTAAAAAGCTCAAAGCTACTCCATCGAAAAAAAGTATCAACATAGATGAAGACCATTTTATTTCACCTTTGTCTGAATTAAATTTGATACAAGATAACGGTGGCGGTTTTTACATTAGTAACCTCGCTGAACGTCCTGAACTGCCGATCGAAATATTTACTTATGCCCTGCTTGAGTTTTTTAAAACTGAAACTGTAGATTCTAAAGTCAGCACTGTTGATT
>NZ_JBEOPP010000150.1:0-467 GCF_040310185.1 Shewanella sp. T24-MNA-CIBAN-0130
AGTGTAATTTGTTTCATGGGGCTATGATGATCCCATTTGGGACAAAATCAAGCATTTTCAATGATCACGGGTATATATTACTTAGGTGAGCAAACTGCGTTTAAATCTCGCTTAGTGATTTTTAAACGCAACGCTAAAGGGCGAAAAGACAAAGTGGCTACAGGTGATAAAGCTAGACGGAGTAAACAGTCACGAACAAGTGCCGAGCGAGAAAAAGAGCCGTGGTTACTGGCAACATCGCTATGCAGTAGAAGAGATGCTGCTAAAAGAGTCGTTAAAATTTATTCGACGAGGATGCAGATAGAAGAGAGTTTTAGAGATGTTAAAACAGGGTTAAAAATGAATGATAGCGGAACAAGGATTCACCGTAAATTAGGCGTACTCCTGCTCATAGCTTGCTTATCACAATTTATACTTTACCTGCTTGGTTTGGCAGTAAAATCAGCTGATAAGCACAGGCAATATCA
>NZ_JBEOPP010000151.1:0-464 GCF_040310185.1 Shewanella sp. T24-MNA-CIBAN-0130
GCTCAGATACAATTGATAGAGCAAGCTTTCTCTGAGTCACACTCGACGTATGGCAAACGTCGAATACAGGCTGATTTATTAGATTTAAATTGTAAGGTTGGGGTTTACGCCATAGCTAGCGTAATGAAAAAATTGGGATTAATAGCGATTAAGCCAAAGAAAAAGCATTACTATCCAAATCAAGGTGAGGAGCAAGTTTACGCACCTAATTTGCTTAGACGACAGTTTAACCCTACGACTTATAATACCCATTGGGTGGGTGATATTACCTATATAAAATCACATCAGGGGTGGAGTTATTTAGCCTGTGTACTTGATTTAGGGACCAAAGAAATCGTTGGGTATGCCTTATCAAGCCAACCCAATGCAGCGTTAGCGACAGCGGCATTAAATAACGCGATACAACGTCAGAGGCCAAATACACAGGAGTTGATGTTTCACTCAGACCAGGGTTGTCAGTACTC
>NZ_JBEOPP010000152.1:0-446 GCF_040310185.1 Shewanella sp. T24-MNA-CIBAN-0130
TTGTTTGGCTGTACGCGTATTGACGTTAGTGTCTTGTGCGTCAGTGGTGTCTTGTTGATGAAATTCAGCTAATTGCTCTGGAGAGTATTCTTTGGTTGAAATAATGGTCCAACCTACGGCCAACATTAGTACCGCGCCACCAAAGTAAAATGCATAGCGTACAGAGTCGGCAATTTCGCCCGCTGGGGCGGTATTTTCCACATCAAAGACATTGGTTAAAATATATGGCAAGGCAGATGCCACCACCGCGCCAATACCAATGAAAAAGCTCTGCATTGCATAGCCTTGGGTCCGTTGGTTTTTGGGTAGATTATCGCCGACAAAAGCACGAAACGGTTCCATGGCGATATTGATTGAGGCATCCATAATCCACAACATACCCGCTGCAATCCATAAAGTAGGCGAGTGCGGCATGATAAAGAGTGACAATGTGGTTAATACTGCAC
>NZ_JBEOPP010000153.1:0-444 GCF_040310185.1 Shewanella sp. T24-MNA-CIBAN-0130
CAGTAATATCACTCCAATAATATCATCGATGACAGCCGCGCCAAGAATGATTTGTCCAGCGGTACTTTGGCTTTGATTGTTTAATGTCAATACTCGCACCGAAATACCAATACTGGTGGCCGTCAAGGCGCAGCCAAAAAATAATGCGGTAAAAGGAGGTATCGATAGCCAGTAAAGGCTTGCTAATCCCGTAGCGATTAAAGGAATGACAATACCTAATAGGGCGACCTTGACGGCTTTGTTGCCTGAATGGGCTAGCTTTTTTATGGATGTTTCACAGCCAATATCAAATAACAGTAAAATAACACCGAGCTCAGCGATGATGGCTAACGTGCTGTGAGGGGTAACCCAATTTAGCAGTGAAGGGCCGATTAATATCCCCGCAGTGACTTCACCCACTACGCTCGGGAATCCTAGTCGGTCACTAAGTTCACCCAATATTCT
>NZ_JBEOPP010000154.1:0-438 GCF_040310185.1 Shewanella sp. T24-MNA-CIBAN-0130
GTTTAAGCTCGGCGATTTCAGCGTCTTTAGTCGCCAACGTCTCAAGCAATAATTGCTTAAGTAAATCAACGTCATTGGGTAAGTTATCAGGGCTTAATTTCATGGTGTTATTATACCAAACATCACCCGAAACAAGGATAATACAATGATCTAATTATCGAAAACAGCCTTCGCAATGGCGATCAATTAACTGTAATTCAAGCCGTTCACATGTTGATGCCCCAGTACATCAAAGCCAGATAACAGCCAATGAAACTGTTGCTCAGATAGGCTCAGGCACTCATCAATACTTTTCGTCGGCCACTTAAACTTATCCTGCTCGAGGCGTTTGTACCACAGTGCAAAGCCGGTGCTATCCCAGTAGAGGATTTTTAATTTATCACGGCTTTTATTACAAAAGACAAACACACTGCCGTCGGTGGCTTGTAAGGATAATTG
>NZ_JBEOPP010000155.1:0-436 GCF_040310185.1 Shewanella sp. T24-MNA-CIBAN-0130
CCTTAGGGCTGCTTTTTTATTGTCTTGAAAATATGCTAAGTTTCACACTTGAAACATGCTCGGCGAATTACGTCTTGCTTAGATAACTCGCTAGGGTAAGAGGCGATGGAGGTCGCCGTGATGGCAGGGTAATTGCTTTTAAAGAGTGTTCTATGTAATCGAACGGAGTTAAGCCATTGGCTTTAGCCGTTTCTTAGATGCGTATAAATTAACGCTCGCCTCAGTACCAAGGGTAGTTAAACAGAAAGTTTTTATGCCTATCACAAACGGTTTGACTGCACGTTTAGCATCATTGCCGATATTAAGTCGGCTGTCTTCTATGTAACAGATGAGTGTTGACCTGACGTGGTCTAATTGATCCGACTACCCCAGTTAAGACATAATTAGCTTAACTGGGGATTCAAATGATAAAACGTAAAACTGCGCTGGCTACTTT
>NZ_JBEOPP010000156.1:0-434 GCF_040310185.1 Shewanella sp. T24-MNA-CIBAN-0130
TAATTTGGCTGGTCATACGATTGGCAATTTGCAGACCGGCAGCATCATCTTTAGCACTATTAATACGCAAGCCGCTAGATAGACGCTCCATAGAAGTTGCAAGTGCACCACTTGACGAATTCAAGTTTTTCTGAGCTTTCATTGATGTTACGTTGGTATTTACTGTGATAGCCATGATTACTTCCTCATATTGTTTCTGACTTGAGATATCCCTGTTTGATTTATGTCAAGTCAGACAGGTCTTGCTCGTTACAATATATTTAACGGCAACAATATTTTTATCTTTAGTTTTTTTTATGTCTTTTATGAAAAAAAAATAAATACAATATTTATTAATTACTTATATAAAAACAAAAACGGCTTCTATTTCTAGAAGCCGTGTTTTTAATGAATAATAACTATCCTAATAACGACAATGCGACCTGCGGTAACTG
>NZ_JBEOPP010000157.1:0-431 GCF_040310185.1 Shewanella sp. T24-MNA-CIBAN-0130
GAATAAAGCGTGCGCCATTGTAGGCAATACTGGCCTGATGCTCAATAGCGGCAGTCATAAATGTGAGTCGCACCGAAAAGATACTGTCTGTCAGGGAAATAGGAATCATAAACGCTAAGCATCATTGTTAAGCTAAGTGTCTGTATTTAAGATCCTGTATGATATTTTCAATGCATTTAAATTGCATATAATTTTTAATTGCACATAGGTAGCGATAGTTTACATTGAGTTTAGTGAGCGAAAGAGTATTGACAGCCACGGGTTCAATAAAAGGGATAATGGACAAGGGATGATGACTCAAAAACGTTCACACATATGGCAGTGGTTTGTAGACGACAAGATCGAACCTAGTAATGTTAAAGCCGCAATGTTAGTTGCATATCCACACCCAAACGCAAAAAATTGGCAATTATTAATCGCCAATATATTAC
>NZ_JBEOPP010000158.1:0-424 GCF_040310185.1 Shewanella sp. T24-MNA-CIBAN-0130
GTGCAGGTGTTGATCTTGAAGTATTAAGTTCGGTTAACACAGCAGTCAAAACAGTTGTTAACTTTGATCCTACTAATGCGGTTTCTTTTAACGGCATAGACGTTAAATTAAGCGGTACTCCGGCTGCAGGGGACTCATTTACACTTGAACCGCAGGAAACAGTAGGCGTGTTTGATTCATTTAGTAAGGCTCTCGCTTTATTGGACACATCAGACGGCACAAATACTGCCCAAGGAAAGTCACAGTTGGCACAACTATTGAATGATATTGATAGTGGTCAAAATCAAGTCAGTGCAGCAAGAGGGATCGCAGGCAACAATCTGAAAAGTTTGGACAGTATTTCTACCAACCATTCAGAAGAGAAAATTATTAATAGCAGCACGTTATCTATTCTAGAAGATTTAGATTATGCCGAGGCTATTAC
>NZ_JBEOPP010000159.1:0-423 GCF_040310185.1 Shewanella sp. T24-MNA-CIBAN-0130
CTTTTCTAGTCCATTTGAGCTATTAGTTGCTGTCACGCTATCAGCACAAGCAACCGATGTCAGTGTCAACAAGGCAACTGATAAGTTGTTTCCTGTTGCCAATACGCCTCAAGCAATCTATGACTTAGGCGTTGATGGGCTTAAGCAATACATCAAAACAATTGGCTTATACAATAACAAAGCCGTTAATGTGATTAACGCCTGTAAAATGCTGGTTGATTTACATGGTGGCGAAGTACCCGAGAATCGAGAAGCATTAGAAGCTTTACCTGGAGTGGGACGAAAAACGGCCAATGTAGTACTCAATACCGCCTTTGGCTGGCCCACTATTGCCGTTGATACGCATATTTTTCGGCTAGCAAATCGAACGAAGTTTGCTCCTGGCAAAAATGTCGACCAAGTTGAACTGAATATGCTTAAAGT
>NZ_JBEOPP010000160.1:0-421 GCF_040310185.1 Shewanella sp. T24-MNA-CIBAN-0130
AATGGCTGCATAAACATCAGTTCAGCTATAAAAACCCTAAAGGGGTTCCTCACAAATTTGATGAAGACAAACAAACGGCTTTCATTGAATATTATGAGCAACTAAAATCCTCGTTAACCCCTGATGAACCGTTATTATTTATGGATGCGGTTCATCCGACCCAAGCCACAAAAATCACCGCTGGCTGGATAAAAAAAGGCGTTGATAAACCGATAGAAACGACGGGAAGCCGAACCCGTATTAACGTGGTTGGTGCAATCCGACTTGGTCACTTAACAGAAGCGGTCATTGAGCAATATAGCAAAACGGTTAACGGTGCATCCATCATCGATTTTTTAAACCAAATTAGAGCGCGTTACTCAACAAGTGGTGTTATCCATTTGGTGCTTGATGGCGCTGGATACCATCGAAATGCCTTAGT
>NZ_JBEOPP010000161.1:0-401 GCF_040310185.1 Shewanella sp. T24-MNA-CIBAN-0130
ACGGCATAGTGCCGCTAAACCATCCATTCCCTGACGAAAGTCGACAGGTGCAATGGCGATTAAGATATGCGTCTCAGAGGTAAGATGTATCATGATTTCAACGCCCTGATCAGCGAAATAAGGGTTTGTGGATCATCAACGCCTGATAAAGACATCGTATCTCCGTGAGCAAATTGGATCACTACATTAAAAGTGGTTTGAGCAGATGATGTTGAAATGGGTAGGTGCACAAACTGGTGGGGACTGAGTTGAGGATTTACGCTATTTCGCCACTATTTAAGCTGGCCGCCACTAATCCGTAGTGCGGATGTTATTTTGCTAGATGAATAATGTTCGAGTAATCCGACGGCGTGTTCACGCAATGTATTGGGGGTTGGAGCTTGACGACTATTCCTGTTGCT
>NZ_JBEOPP010000162.1:0-398 GCF_040310185.1 Shewanella sp. T24-MNA-CIBAN-0130
TCCTCCCAAAGCGCATTGAGCTTTTTTCTAAGCACCAGTAAAGCCGCTGTTTCTGCTAACGCCTTCTCTTTGTAGCGTAGCTCTCGTTGCAGGGATTTGATTTCTGCTTTGTCTGATTTGGCTTGCTGCTTAATCGTTTTGGCTTGAACTTCACTTGTCGTAAAGCCCCCTAAACAATCTTGTTTCCACTGCTGAACTTGTTCTCGAAACAAACCATTTTCTCGGCAATATTGGCTTACTTCAGCTTCAGACATTGGCGCTGTTTCAATGAGAACGGCAAACTTAGCTTCGGCCGACCAATCATTACTGGTCAATTTTTTACCTGGCACTGGGCGACCCTCTTTTTTAGCTTTATCGCGCCAATGATACAGGGTTTGGTAGGCGATCCCTTCACTACG
>NZ_JBEOPP010000163.1:0-396 GCF_040310185.1 Shewanella sp. T24-MNA-CIBAN-0130
CATTTCATTTAATTGGCCATGACTGGGGCGCAGCGGTAGGTTGGCAGGTTGCCGCAGAAAATCCTGATCGCGTTATCAGCTATGCCGCGATTTCGGTGCCTCATATTGATGCTTTTGGTAAAGCGTACCGGGAAGATACAACACAGTATGAAGCGAGTGCCTACATCCGTTTCTTTCAGAAACCGATCTTACCTGAATTCATGATGGCGAAAAGTGACTATGAGCGTTTAAGATCTATTTGGACGCAGCATGACGCAGCAGAAATTGAACACTACGTTGGTATTCTTGGTCAGGAGAAAGCCCTGACCAGTGCCATCAACTGGTATCGTGCCAATTTCCCTGTATTCACAAACGGTTTAGATGTTGGCAAAGTTAACGTGCCAGTTACGTTTATTT
>NZ_JBEOPP010000164.1:0-396 GCF_040310185.1 Shewanella sp. T24-MNA-CIBAN-0130
CACCATTCATTGCTCCTGGAAATATCGGAGGTAAGCTTTTTTTAGGTGTACTAACTGCAGCTTTCTGCCCATCGGCGCTCAAATAAATCCTATGTCCACCAATTAAGTTGCCGTCTACATCATGTAACGCCGCTAATAAACACCCAAAACGTTGCGACCGTTCACCATAATGTTTGTAAAGTACATCTTTAGCATAATAAAGATTATCAGGTTCCTCACCCCGCTCAATTAGCGAACCTAGCCCTCTATTAATCATGTATTGTGTGACAGGGTTTCGCTCAAACAATTGCAGTGGCTTACCCTTCTGAATGAATTGTTTAAGGTATCGATATCTACCGTCGGTACTCTGCTGTTTAGGTTTAACTATCGGGTTAGGCTTTACTGCTGGTAATGATT
>NZ_JBEOPP010000165.1:0-395 GCF_040310185.1 Shewanella sp. T24-MNA-CIBAN-0130
ACTAATCACTCTCGCAATGTCGTAATTTAACGCCATGTAATCGCCTTGCATTAACGACCTAGGATCTACGGGTGCCAGTTCAAACAGGATGATTTCGCCATTAGCCAATAGCTGTTCTTGTTGAAAAATCTTGTAGTTAATACCAGCGAGTATTACCAATGCCGCGATAATGGCCCAAAGTGACCGCTTACTTAGCAGGCGTGAATTGAGCAACGCCATAGTATTTAATTCCATTATGGTTGCTCCTTATTTTGTGCCGTTGTCGCTGCATTCATTGTCATTGCGGTTTCAATTTGTGTCCCGACCGTAGCTTCACCTTCAACACCATATTTACCTTCAATTCTAGCCTCAACGTCTACTCCCGTTTTATGGTGAGAGCGAGTTTTAGCGGTCTT
>NZ_JBEOPP010000166.1:0-394 GCF_040310185.1 Shewanella sp. T24-MNA-CIBAN-0130
TTGAGTATTTAGATGATAATGGAGATCCTAAACGTGATGACGTTACGATTACAACATCTATGGTAAAAAGAAATATCTCCAATTACATTTTGAAAGAGACTGTAGGTAAACTTGGTGGGACTGTTTGGGGGAAACATTGTAGTAAAAATGTCGGTGTTTCAATTGTAAGAGCTAATAGAGAACTTGTTATTCGAGACTCATTTTTAACGTCAGCATTGCGCGAAAGCAAAGGTAGATTTATTGGCATAGAAGTGTCTTTTCCTCCTAATTTAGATTCTGTTTTTGGTGTAACTAACAACAAACAAGATGCTGTAAGACTAATTCCTTATGAAATGAAAACAATTTCTAGTCAAGCGGGATTTGATTCTGAACAAGAATACTTGCGTGATCTAGA
>NZ_JBEOPP010000167.1:0-394 GCF_040310185.1 Shewanella sp. T24-MNA-CIBAN-0130
TAATTGTTGTTCAGTAACGGGGAGATGTCGTGCGACCCATGCGGTCACTGTACCCGTATCACAAAGAAAAATGGCATCTTTGTTCGCAAGCTCACCGACGGTTCGAGCCAGGAACTGTGGTTTTATTGCCATATCTTGCGAGCTTTCTTTTTCGCTTTGCTCTTCTGACCAACTCCTTTTCTGTTGACGACATTCAGTAAGAAAGTTGTCGTTGTCTTTTTGAGGTAAATCAACTATTAATTGGTCTAGTACTTCACTTACAATCTCAAATGATAAACCCTAGCAGAAAATACTTTAGCCTATTCGCTATGTTGCTCGATTTAACCATTCCTGAAAATTATCTCGCGTGCGCTGGCGAACAGACGCCGGGAACAGTTACGATTTATTCTAATGG
>NZ_JBEOPP010000168.1:0-386 GCF_040310185.1 Shewanella sp. T24-MNA-CIBAN-0130
GTTTAACCTCCATCTTTGCTCGTGATGCTAAATAAGCACGACTTGCTGATACTGGATATACAGCTTCGTGTGCGACTGCTCCCGCCATTAAATTCTCAGCCACATAGTGTTGAATTTGTTCTGCAGAATCAGCATTGCGGTCTCGCTGATCAAATTTGTTAACTAAAACAAATAAGCGATCGCCACAAGTTTCAGCAATATCTTGAAGTTCTTTCCTTACAACACCATCAGCATCTGATTTTAACTGGGTATAGTCCAACACCGCGAGGATCGCGGAAGCTTTTTTAAGTTGGTCACGTAACATTGGTTTTAAATGTTCCTGACCAGCCTCATTTGGACCTGGTGTGTCTAGCAATGTTAATTTACCAACCTGCTCGGTGTAATTG
>NZ_JBEOPP010000169.1:0-379 GCF_040310185.1 Shewanella sp. T24-MNA-CIBAN-0130
TAACAACTCATCGAGGCTATTTATTGAATGCCTTGTCGGCATAATCCACTTTCCTGATGCAGGTAATCTTCTCAGCTTAGAATACAGAAAAGCTTCAGAGCGATATAACGCGCACCAATCAATGGTCTTATCAATTTCAGGAGGATGCATCACCCCTCCAGCAAAATTAGCAGGGAAGCTTGCTTGAATTATACCGATAGAAGAATCAAGTTCAGTTAACTCTTCTTCATAGCCATCAATATGTATAACGAGATCGAACACTAAGTCGCAATAACGATTATCTAAAATACCAGCTCTTCTAAATTGATTTTCTTTCGGCCCTTGCATGCCATATTCGGGTAGTTTCTTGCCTGTAACAGATGAGCACTGACGGATAAAC
>NZ_JBEOPP010000170.1:0-374 GCF_040310185.1 Shewanella sp. T24-MNA-CIBAN-0130
TTAAATAACGCGATACAACGTCAGAGGCCAAATACACAGGAGTTGATGTTTCACTCAGACCAGGGTTGTCAGTACTCTGCTAATGTGTTCAGAGAAAAGCTAAAGCACTTAGGCATTGAACAAAGTATGAGTCGTAGAGGAAATTGTTGGGATAATGCGGTGATGGAACGATTTTTTAGGAGTTTAAAGACTGAAAGATTAAACCATTTAGCTTTTACCAATCACAGCGCAGTAGTGAGCGTAGTTGAGCAATATATTCAGTTCTACAATTACAAACGCAGACATTCGGCAATAGATTATAAGACGCCACATCAGAAATATAATGAGTTAAAAAAAGCGGCTTAAAATCTCTCCAGAAATACTTGACCATTACA
>NZ_JBEOPP010000171.1:0-374 GCF_040310185.1 Shewanella sp. T24-MNA-CIBAN-0130
TTGGCTATCGAACATGATACTTCGTGAGCGAACGCTAGGCGTTGGCGTGAGATTTTTCCGTGAAGTGTATTTAAGCGGGATTTGGTTTTATGCCAGCGACTAGAGCCCTTTTCCCTTCGGCTCAACTGGACTTGAATTTGCTTTAGCTTTGTTGATGAACGTTTAAGAGCTTTTGGGTTTTTAACGTACCAACCGTTCGAACCTACAACCGTATGCTGACTGTTAATGTCGTAGCCTACAATTGAATGCAAGACCCGCTTCGCGGTCTTGCATTCAACCTCTTGGGTGAGCGATACATTCCATTTACCATGTGATAGTTGGACAGTAACAGTCTTGATTTCACTGACTAATTTACGGTGTAAAACAATCGGTAC
>NZ_JBEOPP010000172.1:0-372 GCF_040310185.1 Shewanella sp. T24-MNA-CIBAN-0130
AGCACGTATAATTCGGTGTCATCGGCGAAGCTAATTGATGAGTATGCCAATATGGCAAAAAGTAACGTATATAATAATTGTTTTACAAACATAACTAACTCCCTGTTGTCACTTGTTGTTCAATGCCCACGACGACAGTAACTCGCCCCATATCACTACGGCCAAAAGTTGCGACACTGGAGACTTCAAAACGAAGACACTGAATTGACTTTCCCGAGCTCCCTTTTGGATTTCTTTGGCAACCTACATCAACGACATTCATTGGTGTAATGGTGTTGGTGACACCTAAATCATCATCTACTGTTGTCGAGGTAGTTGTCATCATTGACAATGTCGGACCCGAGTTAGCAGAAAGAGTCTTGTCTTGAGCAC
>NZ_JBEOPP010000173.1:0-370 GCF_040310185.1 Shewanella sp. T24-MNA-CIBAN-0130
CCCTCATTGTGACTCATTGCCACATCGACCACGTCTGGCGTATTCCCTACTTGCTGGCAGCAGGATTTGACCAACCTATCTATGCCACCACCGCCACAGCAGCGCTATTACCTCTGGTCATAGAAGACGCCTTAAAAGTCGGCGTCACCCGCGATAAAAAACTCATTCAAGCCTGCATCAATCGACTCAACAAACTGCTTGTTGCGGTCGATTACGGCCAGTGGATAACACTGCCAATCAACCTCCCCACAGCAACAAAAACAGCAAGCGAAACTGAAACAACGCCACTAACGTATACCAAAGCCAAACTCAAGTTTAAGCCTGCCGGACATATACTCGGCTCGGCGTATGTTGAAATAGACTTAACCGG
>NZ_JBEOPP010000174.1:0-369 GCF_040310185.1 Shewanella sp. T24-MNA-CIBAN-0130
CAGTATTGTATTTTATCGTTTTTTGACATGATTGTTTTCCTAGATTTAGTTAGGAAATAATCATGTCACATTTGAAGATTATTGGTATGTGCGGTTAATTGAGCGCTTACTTAATATCAATCTTAGTATTTGGATATACAATTTTATCGTGTATCCAAACTGATATATCTTTGCAGTTATAGCAACGTGAAATATTACAGTTTTGAACAACAGGGGCACAATATAGGCTGCCATTTGAACTCTCGAAAAAAGGTTTTCCTGAATGCACCCCCTGTGTCAGGATTGTTGTCATCCCTTAAAATCATCCAATAATTAAATAGAGGGGGCGGTCAATGAGAGCTCAATGGCACGATATTCATCTGAACGTAA
>NZ_JBEOPP010000175.1:0-366 GCF_040310185.1 Shewanella sp. T24-MNA-CIBAN-0130
TCATCGCCCTCATCCATATTTAAACTATTATTTAGGCCGTTGACAATACCTATCGCTTTACCAATAAACAAACCTTTATTATTCATATCTCGGTTTTCAATGGCATAGCGACTTTGAGCAAGCCTCTCAAGACCACCAGCAAACATCATTTGAATAATACGATGCGGTGAAGCAACAGATATTTCACTGTCCAATGACACCTTACGATATGACTTTAAAGAACTTCTCATAATAACCTACCTATTTACATCAATATTTTGATAAACCTTAATTTGTCGTTGATGAGTGCGCTTTAAGTTCAACAAACTTTGCCTATGAGACATGATTTTTGAAGCTCTATTGATAAAGTTTTGCGTTAACGTCAAC
>NZ_JBEOPP010000176.1:0-365 GCF_040310185.1 Shewanella sp. T24-MNA-CIBAN-0130
GTTGGTATCTTAGCTATGGTGCCATCAACAGTATGTCGATTTATCATGCCTCAAGCGATAGTTTCATATCAGAAAGGATTATCTGATGTTTTTCATCGTCAGTTTGATAAGAAATATGCAGTTATAATTATTGTTCTAGCAATATTTTCATTGTTATTCAGTCCTTATTTTATTCTTTTTTTAACTGGTCAAGGTTATACATTTCCATTCATTGATATTACAATCTGTACTTTGTTATTTTTGGTTATGTCAGTTTCCATTTTTATAGATACACAATATAGCATACCCCAGCATTTAGAAGTTATAACGACTAAGGCGAACATTTTAGTTTTCCTTTCAGTGTTAATAACGATATATTTCTCTGT
>NZ_JBEOPP010000177.1:0-364 GCF_040310185.1 Shewanella sp. T24-MNA-CIBAN-0130
ATTCTGTCCCTTACGCGACGAAGGGATCCTTTATATACAAAAAGTTCGCGAAACGGGTGTTGCTACTCAGTTGATTCATTTTCCCGACATGATCCACACTTTCATGAATATGGAAGATCTAGTCAAAAGTGAATGTGAGTTTGTTTATCGTTCAATTGCAGAATTTTTAGAATCGAACAATGAAGCCACAGCTTGAAAAACACCACTAGATTACCTTGTAAGACTATAAACTTGAGGTAGTACAGAACAAAGAGTATGGATATATACAGGCCGAAATACATAATCTTTTCCCGCTATTGGTGCCGTCAATGAGCTGCGTAGTAACTATAATTTTGCTATACTGCACCATGCGGAGTCTAATTGT
>NZ_JBEOPP010000178.1:0-363 GCF_040310185.1 Shewanella sp. T24-MNA-CIBAN-0130
GTACTTGATCACAACCCCCCTCACGTAAGAAATTCAATTGCGCTTGGGTTTCAACACCTTCAGCCACAACGTTAAGCTCTAAACTGTGGGCCAAGGTTATAATGGCGCTAGTGATGGCAGCATCGTCAGGATCTTCAGTTATATCACGCACAAATTCACGATCAATCTTCAAGGTATCAATTGGGAAGCGTTTCAAATAGCTTAAGCTTGAGTATCCGGTACCAAAGTCATCAATCGCAATGGTTAAGCCTAATGCTTTGAGTTGCGATAGCACGGCAACGGAATCCTGTGGATTACCCATAATCATCGATTCGGTTAATTCGAGTTCTAAGGCGCTTGCCGGTAATCCAGATACCGCTAATG
>NZ_JBEOPP010000179.1:0-361 GCF_040310185.1 Shewanella sp. T24-MNA-CIBAN-0130
TGATAGCACTAAGTGAGTCATTAAATTGTCATTGAGATTGGGCTTTTGCTTAAAATGCTGAGCCCATCTCATCTACTGACAAACCAAAAGGTATTACCGTTAACTTGCCTTCAATATCCACAAGCTGAAAAAACTGCGGCATATTAAACACAGGGGATCGTTGCTTTTGCTCGTCGAATACATACAAATGACTTTCTTTGGCAACAAAATCATTAATACTAGTGTGTTGGTATTGTAAATGTTCAAGCTGATTATGCTCGTCTGCAATGAACACATCGAGCGTTTGAAGACGTTCGCGTAAAAAATACTGCTTCGCCCCCATGGCGATGAACTTTTGGATCACCGATGGCGCATTCAAATG
>NZ_JBEOPP010000180.1:0-357 GCF_040310185.1 Shewanella sp. T24-MNA-CIBAN-0130
GAGGTACGTTGAATGCAGAAGTTACACTTATCGACGGTACCCGTTGTCGAATTAGTGAAACGAACCCCACTGTATGGGCACGCCTGGATGCAGTAGTTACACCCTATACAAAGCGTAGAATCCACGACGACTATGCCGTCTTCTTCACGCTTGAATGTCGCGCCCGTTGGACAAACAGACACGCATGAGGGATCCTCACAGTTGTTACACATGATTGGCAGATTAAATGCGTACTGTTTGTTACCAATTTCCGCACTGGTTTGGATCACCTGAGTGCGATGTTCATCGGGTTTGGTACCATTTTCTATGCCACATGAGACAACACAGGCTTTACAACCGTTGCATCGGCTAAGATCG
>NZ_JBEOPP010000181.1:0-357 GCF_040310185.1 Shewanella sp. T24-MNA-CIBAN-0130
TGGTCAACTATTATACCAATGCGATATTTCTGATGAGATAACAAATGAAATAGCAGATAACGAACATTTCTTTTTTGCGCCGCGACTTTATGAAATAGACAATATTAGCGCGCTGAAGGAGGAAGTATTTGGCCCTTGTGTTCATATTGTTCGCTTTAAAGGTGATGAAATAGAAAAAGTCATTGATGATATTAACGGCACAGGTTTTGGCTTAACTATGGGTATCCATACCCGTATTGAACAGCGAGCCTTAAATTTGGCGAAGCTATCACGAGCAGGTAACGTGTATATAAATCGCAATATAATTGGCGCTATTGTGGGTGTGCAACCTTTTGGTGGTCGTGGTCTTTCAGGTAC
>NZ_JBEOPP010000182.1:0-356 GCF_040310185.1 Shewanella sp. T24-MNA-CIBAN-0130
CCACATATCTGGTTGCAATACTTTCCCTAATGCTGACAAGTATTTTTAAAGTAAAAAATCTAAATTGTTTCTGTCCAAAAACGAGTTGTTCTTAGCTTTCAAATGCCCAAATTCAACTCTGAACTTGAGGCCATTGAAGAAAATGACGTGAGCCCAGACATGGATGTCTGGCTAGCTTTGGAGGGGAAGGGACGCCTCATCTGAAGCGTTAGCATTTTCGAATAAGGCCGAAGAACACTAAAATGAAGTTCAAAGCTGGATCAATCCCCATGGCGACCTTTTCGCTGTTTGAAAATGTTGCGGGGCGGCTGGGAGTTCCAAGAGGGAATAGCCGTTGGTTTCCTCTTGGTCTGGTG
>NZ_JBEOPP010000183.1:0-351 GCF_040310185.1 Shewanella sp. T24-MNA-CIBAN-0130
ATTCGATTTTTGGATAATCTAAAAAATTGTTTGTATTCAATGCCGTAGTTTTTTGAAACCGACTCAAGACTCTTCCTCTATTCTTTTACTTCTGTTAAATCATTCTTTTTTCGTGTTTTTGAGCAAAAAATAATCGATTCATTGATTGACCTTTGACCGTTTATCCTCTTAATATCCAATAATCAGATAAGAAACATAAAATCAGATATAAACTTCTTAAAAATATAAATACAAAAAAAAAAGATATACATAGTTACCTTTAAAAAAAACAACAAACGGAAATTAACCTGTAAAAAGACCGAGAACATCAAAATATAAATTACCCACTACGTAACTCGACAACTTTTAATA
>NZ_JBEOPP010000184.1:0-347 GCF_040310185.1 Shewanella sp. T24-MNA-CIBAN-0130
TAACCGGTTAAAGTTATTGAATGGTTTATATCGTCAGCAAGTACAAAAGACCATTTCCATGTTGCTACCTTATTGGCAAGAGAGGCTTAATGTTGAATCGTCATCAGTAGGCATTAAAAAAATGAAAACCAAATGGGGCAGCTGCAATATTGAAGCAAAAAGCCTATGGATTAATTTGGAGTTAGCCAAAAAACCAGTGGAATGGATAGAGTTTATTCTGGTCCATTAATTGGTGCATTTAATTGAACGTCATCATAATGAGCGGTTCAAAGGCTGACTCTTCTACACAAGTATAAAAAATATTGAACTTCTGGGGTGAACTGTGATCAGATCAAGTAACTTCAGTT
>NZ_JBEOPP010000185.1:0-345 GCF_040310185.1 Shewanella sp. T24-MNA-CIBAN-0130
TCGGACGCGGGATGGAGCAGTTGGTAGCTCGTCGGGCTCATAACCCGAAGGTCGTAGGTTCAAGTCCTACTCCCGCAACCATTTCTTAGTAATAAGAATATTAAACGTCTAGTCTTATAGGACGCGGTTCTAGAAATTGATGATTCATCGGGCTCAGCTTTTTATAAATAAAGAGTCGAAGGTCGTAGTTTTATCAAGTCCTACTCCTGCAACCATTTCTTTAGTCAATAGAATAAAAATAATTGATAGCGTTTTATCGGACGCGGGATGGAGCAGTTGGTAGCTCGTCGGGCTCATAACCCGAAGGTCGTAGGTTCAAGTCCTACTCCCGCAACCATTTCTTTA
>NZ_JBEOPP010000186.1:0-344 GCF_040310185.1 Shewanella sp. T24-MNA-CIBAN-0130
TACTCATACTATGCGGTTTATTAGTGTTATTTAGTGTCAGAAACGTCTTACGTAAATAACAGGACAATTTGATGTCACAATCGATTCGACTCCAAACACAAGTTCTCTCAAAAGGATTTACCTTAATAGAGTTGATTGTGGTCATCATTATTTTAGGTATTCTAGCGCTGGTTGCAGCACCTAAATTTATTGGCTTGAGTACCGAAGCGAGACAGCGCACCTTATCGAGCCTCATGGGCAGCATTAAAACAGCCAATACTCTGGTGTATGCCCGTTCAAAAATGACGAGCTTACGAGTGCAAGCTGTCACAAACCGAGATGACTTAATCGATATTGATATCGAC
>NZ_JBEOPP010000187.1:0-343 GCF_040310185.1 Shewanella sp. T24-MNA-CIBAN-0130
TCTATAAAAAAAATCAATTTCAGTGACAACTAAATCATTATTACTTATAACAACCAAGTCATCATTTTTTATATCGGATAGGATAACCCCTAAATTATTACCTCTAGCATATCCTAGATTCTCACCAGATTGATGCACATCAACATTGGGAACACTACAAAAAAGCTCTGTTAAAATTTCAAAAGAATTATTTCCAGAATCATTATCAACTATTACAATACTTAAATTAACACCCTCCTGGTCCAACAACTTAGTTACGTATGAAGCGGTATCTTTATAACTCTTATAGTTAACTATAATGATCCAAACATTTTCTCTCATGCAAAAAGAACCTCTATTATAG
>NZ_JBEOPP010000188.1:0-341 GCF_040310185.1 Shewanella sp. T24-MNA-CIBAN-0130
GTTTGATAATTTAAATCAATAACAACAATAGTTTAAATTAAAAGTTTACAGTTAAGTGTTATAACTTCTGTAAACTTTTTTTGTACCTAAAAAGGGTTATCGTTGCTCTTAGTAAAGCTAAGATGCTAGATCGAATATGGTTATTCACAGATGTCACCAAGTCATAAGATGAGTTACGCCCAAGTAACATGTTTGTGCTCTAGCAACAGGCTAACTTCCAATTAATATAGTTTATTGAACCGATCGACCAATGAAAACATTTTAAGCAATTGATTAAATTCATCTTATATTCACTCTCTATTTGAAGTAAACCCATTAGGTCTTGTCATAAAAAACACCTT
>NZ_JBEOPP010000189.1:0-339 GCF_040310185.1 Shewanella sp. T24-MNA-CIBAN-0130
GATGTTAACCCGTTCAATTACCATCCATAATGCTACTGAACAACGGCAGCAACTGGCGCTACTGGAAGAACGTGCGGTCATCGCTAGAGAATTACATGATTCAATTGGGCAATTATTATCTTTTCTAAAAATTCAAGTGAGTTTATTACGTAAAAGTCTTGCTCACAGTTGTCGTAGCCCTGAAGTAGAAGGTCAATTGACAGAGATTAATGAAGGTGTCAGTACTGCTTATGTACAATTACGTGAACTGTTATCAACCTTTAGATTAACCATTAAAGAGCCTAATTTAAGTCAAGCTATTGAAGTTATGTTGGATCAATTACGTCATCAAACGAATAT
>NZ_JBEOPP010000190.1:0-336 GCF_040310185.1 Shewanella sp. T24-MNA-CIBAN-0130
GTTATCTGTATCATGACGAGAATCAATCAACACATCAATTTGACGATTTTGATTGCTTAAAATACCTTTAATTTTAGCATTAGGTGTAACTGTGAAATTAGTGTCTAACTGATCTCGCATCATTTGAGCAATCAAGCGCTCATATTTTTCCCAGTTGGGATATCCTGATGTCATATGAGAGTACTTATTACCATAACTTATCTGCAAAACCTAACCCAACTCGATTGTGATTAGAACCATACTTATGAATAAAGTTTAAAGCGTACTCATAGCGTAATTCAGCAATTGCTTTCATTTTCAAATTAACGATTACTAAAGCAGGGATTTGAACGATAG
>NZ_JBEOPP010000191.1:0-334 GCF_040310185.1 Shewanella sp. T24-MNA-CIBAN-0130
GGGTGACTATGGTATTGATGACTGTTTTACCACGGACTAAACCGAGCAACACCTGCTTGTTGCCTTGGTTTCGCAGTAGTTGAGTCACATCGGCAATGTTAGTAATTTTCTTACCATTGATGCTCGCAATCACATCACCTTCTTTCGCATCAACCTCAATACGGGCCAGTGGTGAGGCTGATAACGGCAACTCAGGGTCGGTTTGATAAATATGGCTTATCACCACACCTTTATCGGTTTGTGTCAGCCTAGCCCCTAATGCAGCGGCTTTGGCTGCATCGGCATCTTGGGCAATATCGCCACCTCGTACTTGTGAATGTAATGAGTTCAGTTC
>NZ_JBEOPP010000192.1:0-334 GCF_040310185.1 Shewanella sp. T24-MNA-CIBAN-0130
GTTAAAGCCATGCTTGATAAAGCAGGCGAAGACAACGTGGCACGCCCAGATTGGTTAGCAAGCGAGCTTGGTATTCGTGATGGTCAGTACTATATTTCTGAGCAACAAGCTCAAGCAATATTAGACTTACGTTTACACAAACTTACTGGTCTTGAACACGAAAAAATTCTTACCGAATATCAATCATTACTTGAGTTGATTGCCGAGTTATTATTCATTTTGGCAAATCCAGAGCGTTTAATGGAAGTTATTCGTGATGAGCTCGTTGAAATTAAAGAGCAATATGGTGATGAGCGCCGCACTGAAATAAATGCTGCAGCACACGATATTAGCC
>NZ_JBEOPP010000193.1:0-332 GCF_040310185.1 Shewanella sp. T24-MNA-CIBAN-0130
TATATCAGTTGAACATAAAGTAAAAATAAAGTGCTCTATTCATGGTTTTTTTTTACAAACTCCTACTCTTCATTTGTTGGGGAATGGATGCCGTAGTTGCAGTCATGAGAAGCGTGCAAAAAAATTGGTACATAATACGCTTAAGTTTATTAAGGTTTCTCAACAGGTTCATGATTATAAATGGAATTATGATAAAACAGAGTATGTTCGAAATCATGAAAAAGTAATAATAAATTGTGATATTCACGGTGACTTTCTGCAAACACCTGCATCTCATAAAAGTGGGAAAGGTTGTCCTGTTTGTGGCGCAAATAAATCAAGTGACTCAAGAC
>NZ_JBEOPP010000194.1:0-331 GCF_040310185.1 Shewanella sp. T24-MNA-CIBAN-0130
GTCTTGGATTGCTAAAATGCTAGCAAAGCTTAAAAACTCAGTTTGAAATGCACCCCTGCATAGGTTTGATCTAAGCTGCCTTGAATATCGTCGGCACTGGCTTGTTGCTTAATGTCTCCTTGAGCGATGCTGTGGCTAATGTGCGCAGACAATGCCATTGAATCATTAAGTTTCTGTTCGGCTTCTAGTCCAAATTGGAAATGGTTAGCACCGTTGTGTTCTTCACTGCTGTATTGAAAATCAAACCCCTGAACAATGTAAGGTGTCAAAGTGAAGTGTTGAGTGATTTCCCATGGACTATGTATGCTCAGTTCAATGAAATAGCCGCCAG
>NZ_JBEOPP010000195.1:0-330 GCF_040310185.1 Shewanella sp. T24-MNA-CIBAN-0130
TCTGAGCACAGTCGCGTGACTCGGATGGCAACCAAAGAATTAAATATGGCTCGGCCACTTCCTAAGGAGGAAGTGATCATTCGAGTCCAGTGAGCATAGGGAATATGGCTAGACAAGCAAAGCAAAAGTTAAATCACGAACTCATTCCATGGCGTTTATACGTTGTGGTGGGGTTCGTATTGTTGTTATTTTGCAGTCTAGTTGCACGTGCGGCTTATATTCAAATTATAGAACCTGACAAACTTCGCCACGAAAGTGATATGCGCACGTTGCGCACGACCAGTAACCAAGTTCAGCGAGGCTTAATAACCGATCGTAATGGCGATATGC
>NZ_JBEOPP010000196.1:0-327 GCF_040310185.1 Shewanella sp. T24-MNA-CIBAN-0130
GTTAATGCCATAACCTTGCTCCTTTAAACCTCTATCAATAAACAAAGCAAAAAGTAAACCACTTGAGTGCATTCTTAAATTAAACTTCAATTTTCATTAATATCCCTGACACTTCACTTAATTTTTCTGCCAGTTGTAGCGCTTCTTCACTAGGGATTTGTCTAATTATATCACCAGAACTGACATCTTGAACTTTAATAACCTGCATGCCTGACTCTTCATCAACTGAAAACTTGAGTCCCTTTTGCATCATCGACATCATATCAGTAAGCTCGTTAGCAACTCCTGTCAAGTTGTCATCTTTTTTTTGTTTAGCCTGCTGTGTTT
>NZ_JBEOPP010000197.1:0-324 GCF_040310185.1 Shewanella sp. T24-MNA-CIBAN-0130
AATATAAGCCATGTAGCGCTCTGCTCCCTAAACAAGCAATTGTCAATTGGTCTTACCAATTAATATGAGAGAGCGCACTTTATCAAATCATACAAGCCGTGTCTAGTTATCAGCATACCGACAAAAGAACACCGCTTTGTTTAAAACGCTCAAGCCCAGAGCATAACCGATATTTATGCTTAAGGGGTCAGACCATTTACCCGAAAGTCCTAGAAACTAGAGCGCTACGCTTCTAGAGGCTATAAAATCTCAGCAGCGAAGCAGCCCTAGAATCTTAGCAGCGAAGCAGCCCTAGAATCTTAGCAGCAAAGCTGTCCTAGAATC
>NZ_JBEOPP010000198.1:0-320 GCF_040310185.1 Shewanella sp. T24-MNA-CIBAN-0130
TACGTCCTTCATCGCCTCTGACTGCCAAGGCATCCACCGTATACGCTTGGTCACTTAACCATACAACCCAAATGAGTCTTTCTTTTTTCGCTTGTTACTCATCACGCTGTCGTTATTGTGAACCTCATTCGTCAGTCATGTAGCGCTGCTACACTCCTTTCTCATTCGTTTCACGGCTTAGACACCGTTTCGATTAACTGCGCTTACCTTATCGAAATAAAGTAAGAAAAACAGGGTCGTATTATGACCAGCTGGTTTTTACTTGTCTCACCTCCGGGTAGGAAGTGGACTCGCCTTAGTTTTTTAGAATATTCAAGACA
>NZ_JBEOPP010000199.1:0-320 GCF_040310185.1 Shewanella sp. T24-MNA-CIBAN-0130
CAATGCACCATGGCAGAAGCCAGGATTGCACGTTTTAATATCGAATTATGAGCTTAAGTGGACTATTTTTATTATAATACGCTAATAATTGCCCCTATTATCTATTGGATTATTGATACTCATCAGTTACCCATTCGTTATCAATAATCTTGAGATTATTGTTTAAATAGTTTAATGGTAAGCAAGTTGAAGCGCTTGTTCGATAGGTTTTTTTACTCAAAAAAACAGTCTTTTTTGAGGTTGTAAATGGTGCTGAATGGTCATTGCGCTAACGTTTAAATTAGCCCATGATGCTGAGTTATGTTCAGTTTGAGTTTGTT
>NZ_JBEOPP010000200.1:0-320 GCF_040310185.1 Shewanella sp. T24-MNA-CIBAN-0130
TTCCTACTCTGATGAAAGAGCTAAAACTTAAATCGGGCGATCTAGATTTATTACTTGGTGTTCCACCATGCCAAGGCTTCTCGACACATCGCATTAATAATGCAGGCATCGATGATCCTAGAAACCAGTTACTGTTAAAATATTTCGATTTTGTTGATGGATTAAAGCCTAAAGCTTTTCTCATTGAGAATGTGGCTGGGCTACTGTGGAAACGCCACGAAGACTACCTTAATCAACTTTTAATTCTGGCAGAACAACACGGATACACGATCCATTTTTGCGGAATACTAAACGCTAAAGACTACGGTGTGCCACAAAAC
>NZ_JBEOPP010000201.1:0-319 GCF_040310185.1 Shewanella sp. T24-MNA-CIBAN-0130
GATCAGTTGTTCCTTTCTTTAAACAGCTCATCGCCAACGGTAGTGACCATTTACCTATTACTCATAAAGACATGACTCGTTTCTGGATTACCTTGCAGGATGGTGTGAATTTTGTGCTAAAAAACTTTTCTCGCATGTATGGTGGAGAAATTTTTGTTCCTAAAATACCTTCCGTTAATATCATTGATTTAGCAAAAGCTTACGCTCCAAATCTAGAGCTAAAATTCATCGGAATTCGTCCAGGGGAAAAACTTCATGAAGTTATGTGTCCTGCTGACGATTCGCATTTAACCATTGAGTTTTCCGATCATTATGTCAT
>NZ_JBEOPP010000202.1:0-319 GCF_040310185.1 Shewanella sp. T24-MNA-CIBAN-0130
TGCAATATTTTGATATTGACAACCTGATCATCAACTAACAGTATTTTACCTCTAACGGGCTCTACCCCAGAAATATACTCATCTATGAACACGCATTACTCCTTAATTATCGATTTTAATGTATCGATAGCATCCAGAAACTCTAGTTGGCTCACTTGGTTTTTTAATCTTAACCACAGCTTATCTGGCACCACTTTGTTTAACAGGCGCTCAAGGTACTCAATGGCATCTAAATTTTGCTCAAGCAATAATTCCATTAATCGATCGACTTTATCCGATCCGATAGATTGTATCGGCAATACTGCTTTATCAGCTAGGG
>NZ_JBEOPP010000203.1:0-318 GCF_040310185.1 Shewanella sp. T24-MNA-CIBAN-0130
TTTGATAACTTTAAGTTTACAAATAAAATTTATTTATTAATACAAAAAGGAATAGATGTTAATATTTCTTTTGAGCAGATTTATTTGTCACTAAAAGGAACGCCTTTTGATTCATGTAGATATTTTAAAATAAAAAAAATTACTATTTGGTTTAAAAATGCACACTTAACTTGCATCAGAATTGATGATGATGGCATGTCAATGATCAATGAGCCTCTGCCTGATTATTTAACAAATGGTTTTTCCCATAACCTAAATCTTGTCGATTTTGATGAGAGATTTATGGCTTTTGAACTATCTTGTGAACCTGTAATAGGT
>NZ_JBEOPP010000204.1:0-317 GCF_040310185.1 Shewanella sp. T24-MNA-CIBAN-0130
GAGCGCCTGCCTTGCACGCAGGAGGTCTGCGGTTCGATCCCGCATAGCTCCACCATTTACACTTATCATGATGATAAGCATATGCATAGGTTAGAGATGCCAAAGATAAATGAAACTTTATCTTTGGTTTTTTTAAGCCCGCTCTTTAACAATTTGGAAAGCTGATAGTACTAACTAAAGGCGCATGAATAATGATTCGTTGTTATTGGTGTGATTACGTTAGTGCGAAAAATAATACTGATGCGAAAGCATTAGTATCTTGAGTTCTCAAAACACTGTTTAAGTGTCTTGAATATTCTAAAAAACTAAGGCGAGTC
>NZ_JBEOPP010000205.1:0-316 GCF_040310185.1 Shewanella sp. T24-MNA-CIBAN-0130
CTGTTGGCGCTGGAGTTACTTACCGTGTGTGTGTTCGCCTACTCGATTCGTAACATCAGTATATTCAATGGAATAGACAACCTGTTGTCGATTTCAAGTGATGCCGGTGCTATTTGGTGGATAGGTGCCGTTTTAATCGGATTAATTATTCCATTATTGCTGAATGTAACGTCAATCATTGGCAAGACCGCGGCGTCTCATAGCAAAGAGTATCTGTTAGCTGTGTTGATATTAATAGGCGCATTTTGCTTGCGCTACTCGGTTTTACTCTCTGGTCAGTATTATTAGGAGTCTACGATGCTAGATAGAAGAAGAG
>NZ_JBEOPP010000206.1:0-316 GCF_040310185.1 Shewanella sp. T24-MNA-CIBAN-0130
CGCTAAACGTTACCGGTATTGGGTTAATCATCGTTTTAGGTACCGACTCCTTCACCCTGATATTGCCTATCGGTGCGATAGTACCTTGAGATAACAAGATAAAATTCCTGGTAAACTTATCTTCATCGAGCAAGCGCAGTGTTCGTAGCCAGTATTTACGACTTGAGCCTGAGGGAATAATGTCATCTAACAATCGAAACCAGTTTTTATGATTTCGCTAGGGCATGCTGTCGTTTGGCACAGTAACGCTGGGTGCTGGTTCTGCACAATGATTCTAGGGTGCCAACACATGGTCTATTTCAGGGTGCAGGCGAGA
>NZ_JBEOPP010000207.1:0-311 GCF_040310185.1 Shewanella sp. T24-MNA-CIBAN-0130
GGAGTAGGACTTGAACCTACGACCTTCGGGTTATGAGCCCGACGAGCTACCAACTGCTCCATCCCGCGTCCGATAAACGCTATCAATTATTTTAATTCTATTGACTAAAGAAATGTTTGCGGGAGTAGGACTTGATAAAAACTACGACCTTCGACTCTTTATTTATAAAAAGTTGAGCCCGACGAGATAACAACAGCTCCATCCCGCGTCCGATAGACGCTATCAATTATTTTAATTCTATTGATTAAAGAAATGGTTGCGGGAGTAGGACTTGAACCTACGACCTTCGGGTTATGAGCCCGACGAGCTAC
>NZ_JBEOPP010000208.1:0-309 GCF_040310185.1 Shewanella sp. T24-MNA-CIBAN-0130
GAAAGGGCGGTGTCCTAGGCCTCTAGACGAATGGGACACAGTTGATACGTTATACTCTGTATCGAGTGAATACTCATCAATGTCTGTAGGCTAAACATCAATGCTAATTACCTATAATAAAGAACAAAACCCTAAGGATCTAAACCTCTGTTACCGCCGACTCTTTATAAACCAAAGTAGGCGATGTCCTAAGCGCTATTTCTAGACGAATGGGACACAGTTGATACGATATACTCTGTATCGAGTGAATACTCATCAATGTCTGTAGGCTAAACATCAACGCTTTATAGATCATCAAACAACTCTTTC
>NZ_JBEOPP010000209.1:0-308 GCF_040310185.1 Shewanella sp. T24-MNA-CIBAN-0130
ACCAACGCGTAGTAACCGTCGTCATTGCTGCCAGGGGTAAAGTCAACAGTCAGTAGATCACCGTCTTCATCAAAGGTAGTGTAGGTTGCAGCAACATCGCCATCAACGGCGCTGTTTTCAGTAAAGTCATTGGCTACCACGTCAATGGTGGGCGCATCGTTCGTAGGAGTGATCACCGGAGTGTCACTGTCTTGACCTGTTAAGCTGCCATCGGACACGGTTAAATCAACCGCAGGCAGCGTGCCGCCGTTGTTAACGAAGTCAGCACCGGCTTGGGTTAATACCACTTCGCCGTTGACCAACGCGTA
>NZ_JBEOPP010000210.1:0-308 GCF_040310185.1 Shewanella sp. T24-MNA-CIBAN-0130
GTGCAACAGCGCGTAAGCAAGCATCGCCTTCGGTGTGGCCATAGGTATCATTAAAGTGCTTAAAAAAATCGATATCCAATAAAATAATACTTAAGGGCTGTTTCTCACGCGCACATTGTAACCAGCTTACCGACAGTACTTGCTCAAACTTAAGTCGATTAGCAACACCGGTTAATCCATCTAACAAGGCAATAGAACGCAATAAATCAGTATTTAATTTCAATAGAATTTGATTTTTAATCCGCGCTTTAGTAATAACAGGATTAATCGGTTTATGAATAAAATCAACCGCCCCTAATTGAAATCCC
>NZ_JBEOPP010000211.1:0-307 GCF_040310185.1 Shewanella sp. T24-MNA-CIBAN-0130
TTGCAAGGCATCAAAGGCTTCCCGTGCTTGTTAAGTACATACGCTAACATAGCGCGTATCTCCTTCGAGTAGTGCGTATGGCTGTGCTTGAGGCACACAGCAAATTCGACTTCCTCTCGACCAGATAATTTAGCTTCGCAACGTGGTTGACTGCCCCTAACTCAATAGGACTGTTTACAGTGCCACGAAAGAGCTTGGAACTGAGGCGGCATTCCAAGGTTTCTACATCTAAATTATCGTTTATTAACATTTCTAATCCTCAGTTAGTGGTCTGGTCAACAAGCGCTTTTACAAGCTCATCCGAGGG
>NZ_JBEOPP010000212.1:0-306 GCF_040310185.1 Shewanella sp. T24-MNA-CIBAN-0130
GGTGGGTCAGAGTGGACTTGAACCACCGACCTCACCCTTATCAGGGGTGCGCTCTAACCAGCTGAGCTACAGACCCATTCTTTTTGGTCTTTTAATCCTTACTCAGCGTTACTTTCTTCGTTTCTCAGTCATGTGCTAAAAGCACACTCCCTGCAAAACTCATCAAGTGCCTTGATTAAGAATCAAAATCCTCAAAAATACCTTTCGATATCTTTCTCTTTCTTTCTATCAAGTAATCTGTGTGAACACTCACATGCATCGCTGCACTTTTAGGTATTGAGTTAGTCGTATAGGTAAGGAGGTGAT
>NZ_JBEOPP010000213.1:0-304 GCF_040310185.1 Shewanella sp. T24-MNA-CIBAN-0130
GTGCCAGAACCGTCTAACGCCAAGTTGCGATAACGCTCAAGGTTAAAATTAGCCAATTTAAGCGCAAAAAAATTGGCATCTAACGTTGCCCGAGCTTGTTCAATGACCGATGCCTGATGGATAAGCCTAGCCTGCAGGCTGTTAATACTGGCTTGCGCACTAACCACTTGTGCTGCAGCGGTTTTCACTGCGGCAACAAAATCACGGTCGTCAATGATGGCAATAATATCGCCCTGCTTGACCACCTGATTGTCATTAACCAATACCTGGCTAATTTTACCGGCGATTTGGGGCGCCACTATGG
>NZ_JBEOPP010000214.1:0-303 GCF_040310185.1 Shewanella sp. T24-MNA-CIBAN-0130
CCGTAATGCTTGGTTAACGTTACCTAAAGATTTTAGGGATAATTGATAATATACGATTCCAGCGGCTATTTCCGTTGCATCTTTTATGTGCTGCTTTCTTTCATCAATCAATTGAGTCCTAAAATTGACTATTTCCTCCTTGAGCTTGACCTGTTCAAAGTAATAGGAAACATAAATAAGAAGTGAAGTTGAAATTAGGAAAGGTAGTAAAGCTAGAAGTAATAACTTATTGCGCAAACTGAAATAAAACATATTTAAAATATTTAACATATCATATATAGTAAAAAAGTATATTTATTGATG
>NZ_JBEOPP010000215.1:0-302 GCF_040310185.1 Shewanella sp. T24-MNA-CIBAN-0130
TGATCACTTCGCTGACTAAATACAAAGTTGAATTGAATGGCGGTATTTACCATGAAATTGGTCGGTTTGTGAAATCGACAGGCATTTGTTATCAATGCAAACACCCGCACAAGTTTGGCCTTATCGTGCGAGAATTTGCCTGCGAAAGCTGCGGTTTAGTCCAGTGCAGAGATTTAGCGGCAGCTAAGTCTATCGAGAACACAGGCGAAAATGATTTAATGGCGACTGGGATAGTCGCCAGGGTAACCCCCAAATTTCAGCAGAAAACATCGATTAAAACGAAAGTCTTTGAGCTATCAAAG
>NZ_JBEOPP010000216.1:0-300 GCF_040310185.1 Shewanella sp. T24-MNA-CIBAN-0130
AGTAATTAATTGAAGGGCTCACTAATGACGGGATTGGCTTTAAAATAAATGGTCGAACTAAAATCTTACCTCATTGTTTATCCTTAACATTATTGAATACCAACGTAGCGTTAATGATCCGCGATAATGATCAAAAACTTAGCCTAGCACAAGGCTCAGCTTGTTCTTCAAAAGAAATCGAAGCTTCACATGTATTAACATCTTTAGGTTTAACGCGTGAACAAGCTGAAGATACTATTAGACTTAGTTTTCCACTTGATGTGACGTTTGAACAAATAGATACATTTATTAAAGCTGTAA
>NZ_JBEOPP010000217.1:0-296 GCF_040310185.1 Shewanella sp. T24-MNA-CIBAN-0130
CCCTTGCTCTGTGACTGCGCCTCCCGGGATTAAACAGTGTAAATGGATGTGCTGAGTTAAGGTTTGTCCCCAGGTATGCAATACCGCAGTGCACCCAAGTTGACCTTGCAAGTGTTTGCGGGTCATTCCAAATCGACTTAAGGTTTGCCATACCGCCTCGAAAAGTGCGCTGTAGAGATGCTTTGCCTGCGCCTCGCTATGAGTGAGTTCATTAAGTTCATGGGGTAAGGTAAACACCAAATGAAAGTAGCGACAGTGCAGTACTTGCTGTTGCTGCTTATCTATCCATGCTTGGG
>NZ_JBEOPP010000218.1:0-296 GCF_040310185.1 Shewanella sp. T24-MNA-CIBAN-0130
GTAATGGGGACGTTAGGTAATGGTTTGTGGGGGCAGCTTGTTGATAGCGGCAATACGACGGCTGATGCGGTGACTGTTATGCGTCAACTTGGAGAGTTTGTTGCTCAAGGCGCTGAACTGTGTGCGATGGAAGTGTCAAGCCATGGTTTAGTCCAAGGTCGTGTCGAAGCTGCGCCGTTTGAGATAGCAGTTTTTACCAATTTAAGCCGTGATCACCTTGATTATCATGGTGATATGGATACCTACGCCGCCGCTAAAAAACGTTTATTTCAATTCCCCTGTGTCCCACATGGGGT
>NZ_JBEOPP010000219.1:0-294 GCF_040310185.1 Shewanella sp. T24-MNA-CIBAN-0130
CAACCATACTCAGTGCTTGCTCAATGAAATGGTGGGCAATCGATAATCTTTGATGCTGACTCTGCTGTGCACGCCAAGCATCAATCGAGTTATCAACCTCATGCCAAGCTCCAAGCACGGTTTGACGATAATTCAACGCCGAGCTTTTCTGTTGCTCTTTGGTTAATTCAAGTTGTTGAGTCAACTTACCACCGGAAAAAATGGGTAAATACACCTTAGGGCCAAGAGAAAATGAGCGAGAATCCCACCCCAGTAAATCACTGCTATCAAAAGACTCAACCCCAAGGCTGCCAG
>NZ_JBEOPP010000220.1:0-293 GCF_040310185.1 Shewanella sp. T24-MNA-CIBAN-0130
ATTCTTGCAAAACCAAGATGGGTCGTTAGCTCAGTTGGTAGAGCAGTTGGCTTTTAACCAATTGGTCGAAGGTTCGAATCCTTCACGACCCACCACTTTTTAAATAGTGGCTAAATAATTTAAAGGCTATACCGATGGGGCTATTTCACTCCAGTAAGAATATCAATTCTTGCAAAACCAAGATGGGTCGTTAGCTCAGTTGGTAGAGCAGTTGGCTTTTAACCAATTGGTCTAGTGTTCGAAAACTTCTATACCTTGCAATAATGTGAATCAACCTAATCATTTGTCAGATA
>NZ_JBEOPP010000221.1:0-293 GCF_040310185.1 Shewanella sp. T24-MNA-CIBAN-0130
GCATAGGACCCGTAAATGCAAATGTGTAAATGAGGTAGAGAACGGGAGAAAGTACAACGAGTACAATCAACAATAATCTAATTATAATTTTTTTCATGTGTATCCTTTGATAGACAAATTGAATTGAACCCTATTTATACTTAGCTAAATGAGTAAGCAAGTGGCCTGTTAGTTCTTGATATTTTTCCTGGATAATCCAGTGGCCGGCATCCATTTCGATGAATTGATAGTCAGCTTCAACGTAATTTCTGGTGTCATCAACGCCGGAACGCTTAAGCGCATGATCTTTATTT
>NZ_JBEOPP010000222.1:0-293 GCF_040310185.1 Shewanella sp. T24-MNA-CIBAN-0130
CTCTGGCACCGCCAATGTGTCCGGTTTATCACGCTTCAAGCGTTTCCTCGGCTTAATTCGTAGATTTAGCTCCAATTCTCGGTAAATCCTATACACCCGCTTATGGTTCCATCGGTAGCGTTTCACGTTACGTAAAAAGTAATAACATAGCCCAAACCCCCAACTCCGATGGGTTGATGTCAGTTGCTGTAACCAGTCGGCTATTGCAGCGTTTTCATCACTGAGTTTTGCCTGATAGCGATAACTGCTCTCACTGAGTCCAAACAAGGCACACGCAAATGCGATCGAAATGG
>NZ_JBEOPP010000223.1:0-292 GCF_040310185.1 Shewanella sp. T24-MNA-CIBAN-0130
CCATAACGCCACCGTTTAAGTCAGTTGTCATTAAGTTAAGTTTCCTATCATTAATTGAAACATTGTTCGCTATCTCAAGTTGATGTGAACTTCCGAGCTTTCACTTAACAGTGAACGAGAAATGTGCCCATTTTAACTTGGAATTGGACAAAAGTTTGTTAGATTTTTAGCTCTAATTCGTGAGTTTCGGATTAAAATCTCTGTGGATTAACCGCCCTAATAATGGGCAAAAAATTGTTGGCTAAAATGTTGAGGAATGAAAACAGCCAACTGTTTTTTGTCCATATTTATT
>NZ_JBEOPP010000224.1:0-291 GCF_040310185.1 Shewanella sp. T24-MNA-CIBAN-0130
TGAAAATAGAGACCGGCATCATAGCGTTTTCCGCTAACTCTGAATGACTCGTTATAACATCGATAACATGGACGCTGTTCTTCACTAGGTAACGTAACGCCTGCTTTAGCTAGCGTCGAACTAGTTACTGCAGCTAAATGACTGTTTCCATTAAATGTAACGTCAGTAACGCCTGTAACTTCTTCCAGTAACAATTCATTTTTCATGCTAAGCTCCCAATCGCGGACCAAACATCCAACCAGTCACCATAAATGCCAACAGGTAAATACTTAGAAGGGCAATGTACTGTAA
>NZ_JBEOPP010000225.1:0-290 GCF_040310185.1 Shewanella sp. T24-MNA-CIBAN-0130
ATATTGAGTACCTGTAGAAATACGGATTTTGCATTTTCCTTTTCACCTAACCTTGCTAAGAATGCACCTAACTTCAATAATATTGGAATATCTTCGGGATACCTATCAAGGTAATCTAAATATAAATTCAGTGCGATTTGGTTTTGACCTTGCAAGCTCATTATATGTGCATATTGAGGGATGTACTCATCATTATATTGGATGATACGAGATAAACACTCTTGGGCTAAAGCTGGTTTGTTGAGTTTGAGAGCCAAGGTGATGATCTGACGAAGTTCGTGTTCTTCTTT
>NZ_JBEOPP010000226.1:0-289 GCF_040310185.1 Shewanella sp. T24-MNA-CIBAN-0130
GTTCGGCGAGGCTATCGATTTCTGCTAATACATCATCAAGTGGACGCGAGAGCTCTTCGCCGCGAGTATAAGGTACGACGCAAAATGAGCAATACTTTGAACAGCCTTCCATAATAGAGACAAAAGCTTTGTAGCCTTCAACTTTTGGCTCAGGCAAGAAGTCAAACTTCTCGATACTAGGAAAGGAGATATCGATAGTGCCGATACGATTTTTTGGCGCAATATTCTTTTGCTTATTAGATTGATCGTAGAGTTCTGGCAGACGATGCAAAGTTTGTGGACCAAATAC
>NZ_JBEOPP010000227.1:0-289 GCF_040310185.1 Shewanella sp. T24-MNA-CIBAN-0130
CTGTTAAATCAGACTTTTTTAGATTATTTATAGGAAGCGAAAAAAAATTAGCATATCCATGGGGTTCTGTATATACAGACAAAGATAATCTTATGTTTGGAGAGTCCTCTATGAAATTCAAAGAGTTTTGCAGAAAAAATAATGTATCAGTGGAGCTGGAAGTTAATGAGCCACTAGATCATATAGGTATTTTATTTAGTGTTTTATCTGTGCTATTTGAGAGAGCTGGCATTGACTATAATCTTGATAGTATAGTTGAATTAATGAAAAATCATTTATTGCCATGGTT
>NZ_JBEOPP010000228.1:0-289 GCF_040310185.1 Shewanella sp. T24-MNA-CIBAN-0130
GTTGAAACCATGCCTACAAACGCTTGCCAATGGTATTACGAATGCGAAAGCTGTAAAGCACTACTTAAACCGTTAAAAGGTGATTGTTGCGTTTATTGCTCTTATGGAACAGTTAAGTGTCCTCCTATTCAAGAAGGCAATGCATGTTGCTCAGGTAAGTAGCCTAGTATTCGGTGGTTCTGTGTCAACCAAGTAATATCTTAAATGCGATTGCGATTAACACTAAACCACCAAATAGTTCAGCTTTAGATTCCAGCCATACGCCACTTCTTTCGCCGATATTCACACC
>NZ_JBEOPP010000229.1:0-289 GCF_040310185.1 Shewanella sp. T24-MNA-CIBAN-0130
CGTCCAGGCCGGCATCGCCGAAGCGGGCGGCTGACGGCAGCCGACGCGAAAGCCGGACCGGCGCCGGAGGGCGGCGCCGCACACATTCGAATAACGAAACGAGAGAGATCGCATGAGCGCACGCACGGCCCGTGAGGCCGACTTCATCACGCACGACGGCGAAACGCTGTTCTATCGTCACTGGCCTGCCACAGGCGCGCGCTGCCGCGGCGCCATCGTGCTGCTGCACCGCGGCCACGAACATTCGGCGCGCGTCGCGCACCTCGTCGACGAGCTCGACCTGCCGGAG
>NZ_JBEOPP010000230.1:0-288 GCF_040310185.1 Shewanella sp. T24-MNA-CIBAN-0130
AGTGTAAGGACAGGGTAAAAAGTTTGTGCACACGAGACTGGGCCAATATGGGTAAAGTCTAATGCGGATTGGTATTAAACCTACGCTGTTCGCCCAATTTCGAGACATGTTGCCCCATATAGCGGTAGTAGAATAACGCAAGCTCTAGCAGGACGCAGTCCGCCCTAGCAGCGAAGCGACCCTAGCAGCGCAGCGATCCGGTTTGTTAAAATGCAGACGTAAAAAAGCCCGCTATATAATAGCGGGCTGTTTCACTACTCTTTCGAGTAAATTAGGCGCCTGGAAATG
>NZ_JBEOPP010000231.1:0-288 GCF_040310185.1 Shewanella sp. T24-MNA-CIBAN-0130
GTATTGATTGAGCAAATGCGCGAGCAAATTCAAAACGTCGAATAACTTTTTTGGCTCCAACATTTGTAACGTAAAAACATTAAGCCCAGTATTTGCTGGGCTTAATGTTGTTAATGTTTTAAATAGGGATGAATTAAGCCAAGATATAAACGATCAATAATAACCAAGGTTGCCACCATTAAATGACCACTAACACGCTATAGCGCGTAAAAAAACGTCAACAATGGTCTGTCATACTCTCTTGCCAGCTCAAGCTCGATCCTAGTTATAAACCAGCAACCCTTAATG
>NZ_JBEOPP010000232.1:0-288 GCF_040310185.1 Shewanella sp. T24-MNA-CIBAN-0130
GTTTTGTACTGGTTGTCGGGTTTGACCTGTACTGACGAAAATTTCATGCAAAAAGCCGGCGCCTTTCGCAAAGCAGCGGAATTAGGTTTGGCGATTGTATGTCCTGATACCAGCCCGCGTGGCACAGAATATCCGAACGAACATGAAAGCTATGACTTTGGTTCTGGGGCGGGATTTTATCTCAATGCGACCGTGGAGCCGTATTCGAACACCTATCACATGTACGATTACGTGGTACAAGAGTTGCCACATTTGATCGAGACGAACTTTCCTGTCACTGACAAACGT
>NZ_JBEOPP010000233.1:0-288 GCF_040310185.1 Shewanella sp. T24-MNA-CIBAN-0130
GTTAGATACCGAGCTATATGTAAAAGGCATTGAGCTCAATGCCGTCAATGAATTGATAGATGAAATCAAAAAAAGCCATGCTATACAGAAGGCTTTGTGACTTGAGTGCTAGTGTAGTGACCAATGAATACAGGGCTGTAGTGATCAATAAAACCTGGCACTACACTTTAGTGTCCCTTATAGCAGAATAAAATCAGCATACTTCTATAGCTTGCTTCTCGTTGGTCCTTTGATTGTCTATATTGTTAATAACTTCTATTGCTTATTGTACGGTACAATTGAATAATT
>NZ_JBEOPP010000234.1:0-288 GCF_040310185.1 Shewanella sp. T24-MNA-CIBAN-0130
CTCTGTAATAGATCGTCACGCGGCTTTAACTTAGTAACCGTCTTTTTTACAGCTTTACTTTTTAAAGCTACTACATCAATCAAACCAACATAAGCTGGTTGTTCAGTACACCAACTTAGACAAGCAAACAGTAGACGATAGCTTTGCGCGGCAACCCCTGGTCGGGTTTTATTCTCGTTATCTAACCACCCCTTAATTACACTTGCAGTTAACTCACCCAACTTGGCATTTATTAGCGGGTAGAGGCAACCGGCTTTTGTGACCTTACCTTTGCCTCTAGCCCAAGGT
>NZ_JBEOPP010000235.1:0-287 GCF_040310185.1 Shewanella sp. T24-MNA-CIBAN-0130
TGGAATGGCCAAGTCCCTGTCATCACCTATACCACTAACACTGGTGAAACCGCGACGCTAACAATTCAAGTCACGCCAACTAACGACGCGCCAACCATTGACGTGGTTGCCAATGACTTTACTGAAAACAGCGCCGTCGATGGCGATGTGGCCGCAACCTACACCACCTTTGATGAAGACGGTGATCTACTGACCGTGGACTTTACCCCAGGCAGCAATGACGACGGTTACTACGCGTTGGTCAACGGCGAAGTGGTATTAACCCAAGCCGGTGCTGACTTCGTTAA
>NZ_JBEOPP010000236.1:0-287 GCF_040310185.1 Shewanella sp. T24-MNA-CIBAN-0130
CTCTAGAGTAGTTGGTTGTTAAAATAATGTAAATGGCATTGTGTAAAAATAGAAATATACCTTTGTTTTTATAGTTATATTTTACTTTTTCAATCCAAATAGATATTGAGCATGTGTGCCAATTGATTATGATTAATGAGCAATATCATTGAACCATTCACAATCTAATAGGCAAGCGATAATGCTTTGGGTATGATTTAAAAAGAGTCGTTGTTCTATTTTGAAATAATTCGCTTTATTGTTAGAAGGATTACTCTTATCACTATTTCAATTATTCGAGGTTAATG
>NZ_JBEOPP010000237.1:0-287 GCF_040310185.1 Shewanella sp. T24-MNA-CIBAN-0130
GCGCGATGCGGGCAGCCGCCGAGTGTCTCGAACGCGATGCGGCGACGTCGAAGCGCGTGTGGATCGTCCGCGCCGATGCGCGCGAGCCGGTTTCCGGCACGCACGCGCATCGCCACATCAGTGCGTGGCCGCTGCGGTTTCTCGATCCGGGCAAGCGCTTCGAGCGGCCGCTGTTGTACCTGCTGCATGCGCGCGCGATCGACCGGTTGCGGCTCGCGTCGATCGAAACCGTTGATCGCGGGATCTTCGTGAACGACGCGGAAACGGCCGCATCGTCATGGCCGAAG
>NZ_JBEOPP010000238.1:0-286 GCF_040310185.1 Shewanella sp. T24-MNA-CIBAN-0130
CATCGGCGCGATTGCGTTTCACTTCTGAGTTCGGAATGGGATCAGGTGGTGCCACAATGCTATGGTTTCCAGACAAACTGTTTTCTAGGACATTACACTAGATTATTCTTGGTGCTGATACCCAGAATCGAACTGGGGACCTCATCCTTACCAAGGATGCGCTCTACCAACTGAGCCATATCAGCAAAACTAGCTACTACGTCGAGCTTATTAGGCGCCTGGAAATGACCTACTCTCGCATGGGGAGACCCCAAACTACCATCGGCGCGATTGCGTTTCACTTCTG
>NZ_JBEOPP010000239.1:0-286 GCF_040310185.1 Shewanella sp. T24-MNA-CIBAN-0130
GCGCGAGTGTGTGGTAATAGATGATCAGATAAATGCTTTGCAACCGCATAAGCCTGCGCATGTAACTTAGATTCAACCGGGTTTGGATTACACATCACGTTACGGTTTACGTCACCACAAGCGGCAATAGAATCAAGGGCGGCGCGATCAAGACCTTGGATCAAGGTTTTTAGATTACGCTTAGGAATGCCGTGGTATTGAAACGTTTGACGCGTGGTTAAACGAATGCTGTTTGAGGTGGTCAGCGTAGATGAAATTTTATCCACTTCTAACCACTGCTCAGGAG
>NZ_JBEOPP010000240.1:0-285 GCF_040310185.1 Shewanella sp. T24-MNA-CIBAN-0130
GCCCATGATACGTCGCTTGCCGGGGTCAGCGCCCTGGCAGTTTCATACTTACTGCGCGGTTTTCAGCTTGATCACATCACCGGAGATCTTGGTGGTGTAGCCGTTCAATACCCAGGCCCAGAACCACTTTTCCTGCACTTGGGTGTTGATCAGCGCGTCGCCGCCCTTGGCCTTGATGGCTGCATCCTGGGCGCGCACGAAGCGGTTGTTCTGGCCAATGGGGATGACGCCCAGCAGCATGATGCCGGTGGCGCTGGCTTCGCTGTGGCCCAGCACGGTGTATTG
>NZ_JBEOPP010000241.1:0-285 GCF_040310185.1 Shewanella sp. T24-MNA-CIBAN-0130
GGGTAAGCCTGTATTGCTCCTTTTGGGAAAGTGGTCTGCGAAGGCTGCCGATAGTAATGCAGGTAAAGGAGGCTGGAGGAAGCCAATGCTGCATTGTAATGATGCAGATACAGACCTTGTGTCTGGCACGAAAGTGAGCCCACTTCCAGCTGGTCTCCCGTTGCAAGAAAATTAGAAGAACTTTGTTAATGGAGAAACGCAAATGATGACTTCGATTGAAGTTAGTGCCTCTCCTTGCTTTGCTCAATGATAATCCATCGATTGGAAAGTCATAGAGCATAAAGT
>NZ_JBEOPP010000242.1:0-285 GCF_040310185.1 Shewanella sp. T24-MNA-CIBAN-0130
ATAATGCATTTATCTGAGCATAAAAAGTAGATAGCCCAAAACAACTTAGTGATAGGAATACTGCTACAGTGGACTAATGAGTCTGCTGTGACCGATGTTTTTTTATGACATTGACTGCATTAATATAAATTGCGGGTTGTAAGCTCATAGGAATGCTCACAAGAGCATCTAGGGCAAACAAAACCATTAGTCCATCTCATTTTCTTAATGTGATTTAAGCAATCAATTTCAGCGCTGAATTGACTTTGCCATTCAAAAAAAATAGTTTAAGGAATATACATAGTA
>NZ_JBEOPP010000243.1:0-284 GCF_040310185.1 Shewanella sp. T24-MNA-CIBAN-0130
TGGCTCCCCAAACTGGACTCGAACCAGTGACATACGGATTAACAGTCCGCCGTTCTACCAACTGAACTATTGGGGAATTATTTCGATAACAGTAAATATTGGCTCCCCAAACTGGACTCGAACCAGTGACATACGGATTAACAGTCCGCCGTTCTACCAACTGAACTATTGGGGAATTATATTTACATCTCAACTCATATGACTAAATGGCTCCCCAGACTGGACTCGAACCAGTGACATACGGATTAACAGTCCGCCGTTCTACCAACTGAACTACTGGGGAA
>NZ_JBEOPP010000244.1:0-284 GCF_040310185.1 Shewanella sp. T24-MNA-CIBAN-0130
ATCTATCACTTCATCGCTATTCACTAACGCTTGTAATGTCAGCCATTTATCCATCACTAATGGCGTTGATTCCCACGTAGACTCAAAGTCACTTAATAACATAGGTAAACAGGCTAGTTTGGCTGTAGCTGCCGCTTTCAAAGCCCCTAAGCTATCAGTCATATTTTTAGCTGAATAATATTGCTTTTCAACTAACGATTCATGAGTATCGGTCACTTGACATAACAATGACAAGGCAATGTTTTTAAATGCACGAGCACCAGCGTTATCTAAAAGTATCAGCT
>NZ_JBEOPP010000245.1:0-284 GCF_040310185.1 Shewanella sp. T24-MNA-CIBAN-0130
CAGTATTAATGAGATTATAAAAGGCCGTTGCATTAGCCAGCGTGTTGAATATCAATTAACTGATTTACACGGTGGCAGTCGTTGGATTTTGCAAACTGGCCGCGTCGTTGATGTTGATGATAAAGGTAACCCGCTTAGAGTGTGTGGGACTCATAGTGACATTACTGATATTAAGAAAGTTCAAGATACGATAAGTATTGCTAACTAAGTTTATAAAAACACCAGTGAAGACATGAGTGTGTTTACTTCTAAGGGTATTCTCATTGATTCAAATCCTGCATATT
>NZ_JBEOPP010000246.1:0-284 GCF_040310185.1 Shewanella sp. T24-MNA-CIBAN-0130
TAATAACTGAGGTGAGATGTGTTGTGAATCTATTTCAGTGCCGCCATTTAAGCATTACAGAATTTTATTACCTGCAATTAAACTTTGCACCTTTATGTCTTCTGCTTTTTCATTTTGCTCAGTTTATGTTTTTTCATTTAGAGTCTGCGCATTTATGAGGGTAATTTACCAAGCCAAGCTTGCAACCAAGGCTCAGTTACCGGCCATGGCTCAAAGTCTTCACAGGCATCGATTTCTAGTCGGTTACCAACAGGTTTAGCTTGTAAATCACGTAGTAGCTCATC
>NZ_JBEOPP010000247.1:0-283 GCF_040310185.1 Shewanella sp. T24-MNA-CIBAN-0130
AAAAAGTTCATCAATTTTATCCCTGAATTCTTTCGCCGTTGCAAAATATTTGTTATTTCTCACATGCTCATTCATTATCTTCCACAAACGTTCTATTGGGTTTAAATTAGGGCTGTAAGGCGGGAGGGTATGGTGATCTTTATTGGTAAAAAATCAAGCATCTTCATTGATCATGGGTATATACCCGTGATCATTGAAAATGCTTAATTTTGTCCCAAATGGGATCATCATAGCCCCATGAAACAAATTACACTCTCGCCAGAACAAAAAGTAGCATTGGAAA
>NZ_JBEOPP010000248.1:0-283 GCF_040310185.1 Shewanella sp. T24-MNA-CIBAN-0130
GCGCAGCAGCGTGCGATGACGGCGCTGGTGGACAAGCTGGCCGGGCAGGCGACGATTCAGCAGTAAGCGGGTGTATCAGAAAGACGGCGGATCGGGTGATCCGTCGCGGTAGCCGCTGCCGTGGACCACGGCGGCGGCTATTTTTTTGTACAACGCGCGCGGCAGCTATTGTTTGAACTTCATTCGCACGGCATGGCGGGTATCGTCCGCAGGTAATCGAAGGAGCAAAACAACTCCGACAGATTCTTACGCAGACGAAGATCGGTATGTTCCGGTGCCGCAT
>NZ_JBEOPP010000249.1:0-283 GCF_040310185.1 Shewanella sp. T24-MNA-CIBAN-0130
TATTCTACAAACAGCGGCCATTGAGCTGATCGCACTTAAGCAAATCCTTAAAGATGAGCAGAAAATTACACATGACTTGATCGCCAAGAACGAGTTAGAAAACCGCATCATCTTTGCACAACAAAATGTAGAAAAAGAACTGCAACATATCTACAAAAATGCACAGTGGACGCATTGGAATAATCCATTACCCCCCTCATCTCCTCTGACTTCATTGGCGTCTGTAATTGCAGAAGAAATCTATCACAAAGCACCAATTGTAATTAATGAGTTAGTTAACCGC
>NZ_JBEOPP010000250.1:0-283 GCF_040310185.1 Shewanella sp. T24-MNA-CIBAN-0130
CGTTAGCACTTACTATCGCCTCTTTGAGCAATCTTAAGCTGCGCGGATTAATGGCTATCCCAACCGCGACTGATGACGTACAACTTCAACAACAAGAATTTAGCCAATTAAAGCAACTTTTTGACCAACTTAAGCAGCAATATCCTAGCGTCGACACCTTATCAATGGGTATGAGCGGCGACATGGACATCGCCATCGCCAACGGATCAACCATGGTACGCATTGGCAGTGCGTTCTTTGGTGAAAGATAAAATCAACAGCCTAGAACGCTTCGCTGCTAGGT
>NZ_JBEOPP010000251.1:0-282 GCF_040310185.1 Shewanella sp. T24-MNA-CIBAN-0130
CGGCTATACGGCCCCGAACGCGACGTACCTGCCGCTGAACGACAACATCATCGGCGTCTGGGACTTCTCGCACGACGGCCAGCCGATGCCGGACACGATCCCCGATCTGCTCGGCGCGCTGCAGCTCAACCCGAAGCTTCGCGTGCTCGCGGAGAACGGCTACCACGATCTCGCGACGCCGTTCTTCAACACCGAGAAGCAACTCGCGCGGCTGCAGACGGTGAAGGGCCTGAATCCGAAACTGCAGGTGAACTTCTTCCAGGGCGGCCACATGACTTACCT
>NZ_JBEOPP010000252.1:0-282 GCF_040310185.1 Shewanella sp. T24-MNA-CIBAN-0130
GCTTTAGCGACCGAAAATCTACGTTTGCGAGAGTTGTCCTTTAATCAAGGTTTATCAACGTCAATTGATAGAGTCGATGCGGAGCTAAGTCTAACAGCGGTTAAAACTCAGCAATTAGGCGCTAAATATCGCTATATGCAAGCCTACGCCAAAGTGATGGCCATTAGCGGTCAAGTAGATGAATTTATTAACCGAACTCAACTTCAAGGGGCTGCTTATGCGGGCTAACAAGATCATCGCGGTCATCGCATTCGTGCTACTTATATTACTATTAGGTTACGG
>NZ_JBEOPP010000253.1:0-281 GCF_040310185.1 Shewanella sp. T24-MNA-CIBAN-0130
TGGCTTTTAACCAATTGGTCGAAGGTTCGAATCCTTCACGACCCACCACTTTTTAGATAGTGGCTAAATAATTTAAAGGCTATACCGATGGGGCTATTTCACTCCAGTAAGAATATCAATTCTTGCGAAACCAAGATGGGTCGTTAGCTTAGTTGGTCTTGAAATAGAGACAGTTGGCTTTTGTTCCAGTAAGAATATTAATTTTTGCAAAACCAAGATGGGTCGTTAGCTCAGTTGGTAGAGCAGTTGGCTTTTAACCAATTGGTCGAAGGTTCGAATCC
>NZ_JBEOPP010000254.1:0-281 GCF_040310185.1 Shewanella sp. T24-MNA-CIBAN-0130
ATTTACAACAGTTATGCCAGTATCAATTTAGGATACTCCTTGGATTTTTTTTGCTGTTTATTGGCCAAAATTGTTGGGCTAATACACTCTCTGGGATACCGCTTAGACTGACATCAGACTCCATAACGAAAATTGAATTACACGACTGGGTTTATGCCAATCAAAGTAATGATATTGAAAACCTAACCACATTATTACAACGGCCAGAAAACAGCTGGAAAAAACTTGATACCAATCAACCATATCAAATAGGCATTAAAAACTATTGGGTGAGTTTTAGT
>NZ_JBEOPP010000255.1:0-281 GCF_040310185.1 Shewanella sp. T24-MNA-CIBAN-0130
TGGGCGTGGCTGCTGGTGTCTTTTGTTTGTTTGTTGGGGTTTGTGGAGTTGTTTTTGGTTAGCGCGTGCTGTTTTTCTTCGCGCGTGGATGCGACTATGCCCCCGCCGCCCCCCCCCCCCCCACCCACACCCCCCCCCCCCCCCCCCCCCCCGCACCACGCCCCCCCCGCCGCAACGCCACCCCCCGGCTCGGCCCGCCCGCACCCACCAACGGGTAGCGACAGGTTCACGGGCCGCTAATAATGCCTGCCCGCGCTCATCATCGGTACGGCCCTCAAGAC
>NZ_JBEOPP010000256.1:0-280 GCF_040310185.1 Shewanella sp. T24-MNA-CIBAN-0130
AGCCTATCCCGGCTATCAGTGAAGCACCAATAATGTGTTGAATATTAACTCCCTTGGGTAATTTACCTATTTTGTAGTGCAGGCCCAACCAGCACGCGCCGGAAATGCCAATAAATTTACCGACTACAAGGCCAAAAATAATCCCTAATCCAACTGGGTATTGGAGGCTGTCGATAAACGAACTAAAACTAAACACTACGCCAGCATTAGTCAACGCAAACAGCGGTAAGATGAAGAGTGCTACAGGTAAATGCAGTACATCTTCCCAACGACGCAGGGG
>NZ_JBEOPP010000257.1:0-279 GCF_040310185.1 Shewanella sp. T24-MNA-CIBAN-0130
GGTCTGTAGCTCAGCTGGTTAGAGCGCACCCCTGATAAGGGTGAGGTCGGTGGTTCAAGTCCACTCTGACCCACCAATCTTTCCTACTCTGCGTTGGATGATAACTCGTTTAGTGTACTAAACGTCGCTATCAACCGCCTTGATTAGAAACGATTGGCAAGCCAATTTTTTTGGTAAGACCTTCATTGAAGGTAAACGTAAAATCTCAACTGCATGTAAATGGGGCTATAGCTCAGCTGGGAGAGCGCCTGCCTTGCACGCAGGAGGTCTGCGGTTCGA
>NZ_JBEOPP010000258.1:0-279 GCF_040310185.1 Shewanella sp. T24-MNA-CIBAN-0130
ATAACGGTTCATCAGGGGTTAACGAGGATTTTAGTTGCTCATAATATTCAATGAAAGCCGTTTGTTTGTCTTCATCAAATTTGTGAGGAACCCCTTTAGGGTTTTTATAGCTGAACTGATGTTTATGCAGCCATTTATTGAGGCCTGACACTGTGTACTTAATCTGAAATTGTTCTGAGATATAAGCGACTATTTGATGGCTATGCAAGTAGGTCACCTCACACAGGTGTGCAATCAATAGTTCAGTTTGCTCTTGACTCAGATAGCTTAAAGATCCGC
>NZ_JBEOPP010000259.1:0-279 GCF_040310185.1 Shewanella sp. T24-MNA-CIBAN-0130
CGCTTGATCGACTCGACCTTTTCATCACCACTTTCATGAAGTCGTCGTAGATCGACTCTTCCACCAGTGCACGGGAAGGGCAGGTGCACACTTCACCCTGGTTGAAGAACGCCAGCACCAGGCCTTCGGCGGCTTTTTCGATGAATTGAGGTTCGGCTTTCATGATGTCGGCGAAGAAGATGTTCGGCGACTTGCCGCCCAGCTCAACCGTGGACGGAATGATGTTCTCGGCCGCCGCATGCATGATGTGCGAGCCCACAGGCGTTGAGCCGGTAAAGG
>NZ_JBEOPP010000260.1:0-279 GCF_040310185.1 Shewanella sp. T24-MNA-CIBAN-0130
GTTTAAGTTTACGCCAGCCGCAGCAAGATTCGCTACGCGCTTTGGCAGTGGCGATTAGTGCTTCTGAGAAAGAACTGCTGAACCCAAAACGCGATTTACCTAGACTGTTAGAAACGTTAAAAGCGCAGTTTCCAAAACTCAGTGATTTTGAACGTGACTTTCCATCACTGTGTTTTGCCTTGGCAACTGGTGTGGGTAAAACTCGGTTGATGGGTGCGTTTATTACGCATTTGTATCAGATGCATGGTATTCGCAACTACTTTGTATTGGCGCCTAATC
>NZ_JBEOPP010000261.1:0-279 GCF_040310185.1 Shewanella sp. T24-MNA-CIBAN-0130
GCACAGAATCGGCGCACCAGCGGCCAACGCGTCACGCCCTGCCTTGCCGGCACCTTCGGAAAATTGCAGGCCGTCGATGGCCTCGACCATGCCGCACGCATGAATCACCCGCACCGCGAGTTTTTCCAAATCAGCCGGGATGCGGTCCAGGTTGGCTTCCGCGCGAATAATGGCGAAGGAGTTGCGATAGATCTCCTGACCGTCGCGGATGTAATCAATCATCGGTGTTGCTCCGTGGACGAGCGCGCAACAGGGCGCCCGCCGCTTCAATGGAAAGAG
>NZ_JBEOPP010000262.1:0-279 GCF_040310185.1 Shewanella sp. T24-MNA-CIBAN-0130
GGACATACTTTTCGCAACAAGCTTCCACTAGGAAAGCATAGGCAACTCGTTCGAACGTCAAAGCCAACCAAATGGCAATTACCCGAGGGACAAGCTTTTCGCAAGGCACCTTCCACTAGGGAAGCGCAGGCAACCCGAAGGCGAGTCGAAGACAACCTGAAGGCATCACCCGAGGGACACGGAGGAATGCACCAGTGGAGTTCGCTGCACAGGCAGGGATCCGTCCAACTCGCACAAACCGAACACAACTCACGCGCCACGACGTACACTGTGCACCAG
>NZ_JBEOPP010000263.1:0-279 GCF_040310185.1 Shewanella sp. T24-MNA-CIBAN-0130
TTTTTAAATACGCTCACATTAGTTGATATTGCCACTGGTTGGTTAGAGTGCATGCCTTTGTTACGAAAAAGCGCCAGCGACGTGATTGATGGCTTACAAGTAGCTAGTGACTAACTTCCATTCCCTATGCAGGGAGTAGACACAGATTGTGGCAGTGAGTTTATAAATTATGAATTATTAGAATACTGCGAAGAAAATAATATCACCTTTACAAGAGCAAGAACTCACCGAAAAAATGACCAGGCGCATGTGGAAGAAAAAAACGGTTCTGTTGTACGT
>NZ_JBEOPP010000264.1:0-278 GCF_040310185.1 Shewanella sp. T24-MNA-CIBAN-0130
GCCATAATGATGCTGTAAAAATAGGGGGCGACGACACGACTTGTCATAATCCATATTTACAAGTTATTAATATTTAATGTTTTATACATTAATGAACCCGGTAAAACAACCTTATGGATTAAAGTAAACTTAATTCAAACATCAAAATGTGAACGAGGATGACTTATCAAAACCTGATTAGTTTCAGATCCAGTCCAGCACCATTTAGATTTTTCAATTTAAGGCACATTAATGCAGCAAATGGTTGTTATCTTTTATATCAATGAGACTGATATATG
>NZ_JBEOPP010000265.1:0-278 GCF_040310185.1 Shewanella sp. T24-MNA-CIBAN-0130
AAAATCAGCTTCTGCAACGCCAATGGCCGCAACCGACGCATGTAAACGTGCTTGCGCTTCAAGAATATCCGGACGACGTTGCGCTAAGTCCGATGACCATTCAAGTGGCACGCCACTGGGCAGTTGCATGCGATAATCCGAGGTTGCTAACAATTCGTCTAGCGCTCGCGGCTGTTCACCAAGTAACAATGCCAGAGCATTCATTAGTTTATTACTGCCCATGGTCAACTCAGGAAGCGTCGCCTCAAGTGTGGCTAGCTTTGTTTGCGCCGTAATGG
>NZ_JBEOPP010000266.1:0-278 GCF_040310185.1 Shewanella sp. T24-MNA-CIBAN-0130
CTTTAGAGCGTGGCCAAAGTGACGTCATGTTGGCGGGGATCGGCGAGTCTGCCGATGCTCATCATATTTCAGCGCCACACCCGCAAGGATTAGGTGCTATTGCCGCTATGCAACAAGCCCTGGCAGAAGCCAACATTGCTGCGGAAAAAATCGATTATCTCAACCTCCACGGTACCGCTACGCCCAAAAATGATGCCATGGAATCGCGTGCGGTCACTGCAGTATTCAGTCATTCATCACCAGCCTGCAGCTCAACCCAGCCGCTCACGGGCCATACT
>NZ_JBEOPP010000267.1:0-278 GCF_040310185.1 Shewanella sp. T24-MNA-CIBAN-0130
CCATGCGACAGCTAAAAATATCCTCTTGTCATTTAATGCATATGCGCCAAGCAGGAAAAATTAAGTACAAAAAACAAGGCAACCGTTTTTGGTACTTAATTGAACAAAAGTAAATGTCGTTGAGATTTATCACCTAAACGAAACGGAAATACATTATGGATGCAGTTTTATTTAAAAAGCTTGTGACAACAATGCCGTTAGGTAAAAAATTACCCGACGCGCATTATTTACACCAAGACGGATTCGCTGAAATAGATAAACAACTCAGTGGTTTTATT
>NZ_JBEOPP010000268.1:0-278 GCF_040310185.1 Shewanella sp. T24-MNA-CIBAN-0130
GCTGAGCACGAACACTGTGCGTGGCAGCAGATCCAGAGTGCGGAACAACCAGGTCAAGTCATCTTTGTGGCTTTCTTTGACGGGGTTGGTCGAGTTCATCACGTAGAGCACCAGGTGAGATTCACTTACGTACTTTTTGGTAATGTCCTTGTACTTTTCGATGGCGTGCGTTTCGGCATTTTCCTGTTCTTTGAAGCCGAACAGGCCAGGGGTGTCGATCAGCAAGAAGTCTTCGCCGACTTCATAGACTTTCACCTCATTGGAGGATTCCTGATGGC
>NZ_JBEOPP010000269.1:0-278 GCF_040310185.1 Shewanella sp. T24-MNA-CIBAN-0130
GCTTAGTGCCTGTCGATAGCGCGCGTGATTTGGGGGCAGATATCATCATCGCTGTCGACGTGACAGTGCCTACTAGCAAAAAGAACGTAACGAACAATCTTTTACCTGCTATCACCTCATTGAGTGGCTTTTGGGCATTACTTGAAAACAATCTATCCTCTAATGTAGCAACTAATAGAACTTCCACCGTTGCTTATGCAGACGCCAAACACAGCGCATCGATACGCAATGAACGCGGGCGCGCTGACATCGTCATTACCCCTGATGTGGGTCATATT
>NZ_JBEOPP010000270.1:0-278 GCF_040310185.1 Shewanella sp. T24-MNA-CIBAN-0130
GTGTTTATGGGGGCAACTGGTCTATGATGCTCGTAGCTTTACCCGCCAAGTCCTCTCTTTTATAGATGATGAAACTGAGACTGGACGCCACACACAGCAGTCTATGATTCATCTGACGATTGCTTTTACGCACGCACTGCGGCACAGGCTTCGCAAGACGTCTCCATGGGAGGATGTCGAGCGATTTGTAGAGCCGGAGCATCACATTAGTATGCGCCAAGCAGGCAATCTACCCGAGTATCTACTGCGCCTAATGGGTAAAAAGCTCGGATATAGTC
>NZ_JBEOPP010000271.1:0-278 GCF_040310185.1 Shewanella sp. T24-MNA-CIBAN-0130
GGCTGTTACTGTGTCCATGACTGTCGCTGCAAAGCCACCGTGTACGCCGCCCATCGGGTTTAAATGACGCTCATCTGCATGGGCTTCAAACGTTACTGCGCCTTCACTGACCTCGATAGCTTTCATCGGTATGGTTTGCGTTATTGACGGGGCAGGTATGTCGCCATTAAGCATGGCTTGCATCAGTTGTAATCCGGTGAGGTGTTTCATTATTATCCTTGAGCGATAGCATCAATTTTTAGCGATATAAAAGGGTAAAGCTTGCGCTTTACCCTTTT
>NZ_JBEOPP010000272.1:0-278 GCF_040310185.1 Shewanella sp. T24-MNA-CIBAN-0130
TACTGAGGCACTGTCTATCGGCGTTGATGAAGTGCGTGAACTGGTTCGTCGAGCGGCGATGAATCCGGTCCACGGGTGTCACCAAGTTGTCGTCGTCGAAGATGCCGATCGCATCACTGAACGCGGAGCTGACGCCTTGCTTAAAGCTATCGAGGAGCCTGCGCCGAAAACCGTCTGGTTGCTGTGTGCCCCTACTCCAGAGGACGTCATCGTCACAATCAGGTCGAGATGTCGGCGCCTTCACCTAGCTACGCCGCGCGATGAGGCTGTGGCAGATC
>NZ_JBEOPP010000273.1:0-278 GCF_040310185.1 Shewanella sp. T24-MNA-CIBAN-0130
CAATTCATCTTTATGAAAACTTGATATGACTAGTTGGGAGAAATGGATTCAAAAATTTCCGACAAGTAAATAGCGAATAACCAGGATCCCCTAGATAATGAACTTAGGTTTTAAAGAATACATGCCAATGGTTAGAGTAAATTCTGAACTGTTGCCGTGTAGTTTCAAAACGTAATTTAGATACTTTTATATATGAAGAGTCATTTTGGTAACATGAATCTTGTCCGTGATAGTTTGTATCGGAACATTCTCGTCTAGTAATTGATAACAGTGAATAT
>NZ_JBEOPP010000274.1:0-277 GCF_040310185.1 Shewanella sp. T24-MNA-CIBAN-0130
GATAGAAGATGCGCTCAAGCTTCCGCGTAATACGATTAAGGTAGGCATTATGGATGAAGAGCGTAGAACGACACTGAATTTAAAAGAGTGCATTAGGGCTGCGAAAGATCGCGTCGTGTTTATTAATACCGGCTTTCTTGACCGTACGGGTGATGAGTTGCATACCTCAATGCTAGCGGGCGCGTTTGTGCCTAAATCGGTGATGAAGCAGCAAAAGTGGATTAGTGCTTACGAAGATTGGAATGTCGATATTGGGCTTGAATGTGGCTTACAAGGT
>NZ_JBEOPP010000275.1:0-277 GCF_040310185.1 Shewanella sp. T24-MNA-CIBAN-0130
ATGTTGATGTCACCGCGCAAGTGATTGATATCGCCGGTAACCCCTCTGCAACCGCCACTGATACACAACCTGTTGATGCCACCATGGCTCCTGCACCGACCGTTGAGTTCAGCGGCATGGGCAGCGATGGTATCTTCAACAGCGATGAGATCGGCAGCGACGGCACTGTGACCGCGACCGTGACGCTAGCGACTGGCACCCAAGTCGGCGACACCTTGATTGTCACTGATGGCAATGGCAACACCCTATTTAACGGCCCTGTCACTCAAGACATGCT
>NZ_JBEOPP010000276.1:0-277 GCF_040310185.1 Shewanella sp. T24-MNA-CIBAN-0130
GGTCAAGTAAACGCATGGCCGCTTGATGAAGCGCTTATCGATTATGTTAGCGATAGCTATGAAGGCGAATACAATAGTAAAGATAACATCATCAACAGTGATAGCATAGCCGTCGGTAGTTTGAATCAAGATACGAGCACTATCACGCCAGAGCTATTGATAGAGATGAGTGAGATTGGGGGCAGTGAAGCTAATGTCACGACGGGCTACCATGCGATTGAGTTTTTATTATGGGGTCAAGATAACAATGGCGTTGGCGAAGGTGCTGGAATGCGTC
>NZ_JBEOPP010000277.1:0-277 GCF_040310185.1 Shewanella sp. T24-MNA-CIBAN-0130
GTCTATTACTTGCTAAATTTTCTAAAGATACTGATTTAGATGGCATTATTTTAGAAGATGATTACTTAAAATTATATGCATTAGTGAAAAAAGAAATTCAAGCAGCAAGTCCGAAACGAGCTTTAAATCTGAATATCGCTCTCATGAACTTGGCCATGTACAATAACAGACTTCAAGATGCGCTAGATTTGGTTGAACTCATTAGCGAAGAAAATAAAAAGGAAGGCGCATGCTATTATTATGCAAAACAGGTTGCACTTAAAGGTTACTCTTATTC
>NZ_JBEOPP010000278.1:0-277 GCF_040310185.1 Shewanella sp. T24-MNA-CIBAN-0130
GGTTGCGCTTGAAAAAGAAATAGCCGAACTTATTAGCGCTGCAGGTAATGGCGAATTAGATACAAGAGTCGCGGAAGAAGGCAAGGAAGGATTCTTTTTACGTTTGGCTCAAGGGCTAAATAGCTTAGTTAAAATAGTTGATGATGCAGTTGCTGACACGGGCAGTATGCTCGATGCGATGGCAAATGGTGATTTATCAAAACGAGTTGAAAAAGAATATAAAGGCTCATTTGATAAACTCAAACGCGATGCTAATGCTACGGCAGATAAGTTAACG
>NZ_JBEOPP010000279.1:0-276 GCF_040310185.1 Shewanella sp. T24-MNA-CIBAN-0130
GTACTAGTGACATTGCATTTTAGTAACTTTGCCGGCTTAGACATCCGTATTTTGTACTTTATTTTGGCGATGGCTATTAGTGCGATGATTGTTACCGGCAATATGTTATGGATAAATAAGCGCAGTGCTCAGCGCCAGTCTTCACCGCGCAGTATTGCTATCGTAACCGCGATGACGATTGGTGGCTGTGGTGGCATTATTGTGGCGACAGCAGTTGGATTTTTGTGTGAACGACTATTACCTGCAACCTTATCTGGACGAGGTGAATGGTTAGTG
>NZ_JBEOPP010000280.1:0-276 GCF_040310185.1 Shewanella sp. T24-MNA-CIBAN-0130
GCTTGATAGTAAGCATAATCACGAGTGTTCGATTTTTTGTTTGGGGTGACGACATGGAAACCGGCATTCATCACATCAAGGTAACGGTCTGACACTAACTCGCTTGATGTACAATCAACCAGTACAGGATTAAGTAATTGCTGCTCTTGCCCCCACTCAAGTAGCTTAGCTAAATCATACGCTTGACCCTTCTCGGCCAACAATGACTGCCACTCACTAAGTTCAATGCCTTCACTATTCAACAACATTTGGCGTGAATTGGCGATACCACAAACT
>NZ_JBEOPP010000281.1:0-276 GCF_040310185.1 Shewanella sp. T24-MNA-CIBAN-0130
ACGCGGCTAGATGCTATACAAGCTAAAAGCCTAGAAGCTAGGACGCTGCAGAGGCTATTAAATCTTAGCAGCGAAGCTGTCCCTAGCAGGACGAAGTCCGCCCTAGCAGCGTAGCGATCCTAGCAGTGACGAAGTCCGCCCTAGAAGCGAAGCGCACTATCCGCGTAGCGGCCTAGGCCCCTAGCAGCGCGGGTAATAATCCTGCGTGAGCGAGCTGATGATGGGCAATAACCCATTTAGTTTGAGTTGCGGTATGAGGCGCAGGGATCGCTACCG
>NZ_JBEOPP010000282.1:0-276 GCF_040310185.1 Shewanella sp. T24-MNA-CIBAN-0130
CTTCTGGATGGTTTAAAGACAGCTGAAAACTAAAACAGGGCACCTTAAGAATAGATTTATAATAATAAAATACGGAGAACACATGGCAAGTTCAGCACCAGTGACAACACACACACAGTCGCAAAACTATCAGGATAAAAATTACAGTTTTGCATTAACTTCTCTAACAACATTATTTTTTATGTGGGGATTTATAACCTGCTTAAATGATATTTTAATCCCACACTTAAAAGCCGTATTTAACTTAACGTATGTACAAGCCATGTTGGTTCAGTT
>NZ_JBEOPP010000283.1:0-276 GCF_040310185.1 Shewanella sp. T24-MNA-CIBAN-0130
TCCAGGTACTGAACTTCCTTTAAGAGAACGTTCTATAAAAAATATAGGGCAACATATCGAGTTTTTGTCTGAATATAAAAAACATAACGATAAAATGCTCATCACTATCGAATGGTTCAAAACCTTACCCTTATTTTTAGAATTGTCAGAGATTAGGGCTGTACATGCTTGCTGGTCTGATTATGAAATAAATAAAATCAAACACTACTTAATGCCCGACAACACCATTAAAACAGAGTTATTTGACTCATTTTATGTGAATGCAAACACCAAAGG
>NZ_JBEOPP010000284.1:0-276 GCF_040310185.1 Shewanella sp. T24-MNA-CIBAN-0130
GCATTGGCTTTATTACCAACAGCAACGGTATCGTTAGTACCACCAGCCATAGCCGCTTCACCGACTGCGGTAGAGCGAACACCGCTAGCATTGGCTAGATGACCAAAAGCTTGTGCGCGCTCAGCAGTGGCTTTTGATTGCCAACCGATAGAGGTTGAGCCTAGACCTGCTGCATTGGCTTGACCGCCGACAGCAGTGGCTGAATTCAGCCCTGCATTAGCCTGATTCCCGATAGCGACCGTATCATTGGTACCGCTAGCCATAGCAGTATTACCG
>NZ_JBEOPP010000285.1:0-275 GCF_040310185.1 Shewanella sp. T24-MNA-CIBAN-0130
GTATTGTGATCCACAACAATACCGTTTATCTGTGCGGCCAGGTGGCTAAAGATAAGTTCACCGATATTAATACCCAAACTATTACCATGCTTGAAGAGGTCGAAAGCTTGCTCGTACAATCTGGTAGTCGACGCGATCATATTTTATCAGCCACTATTTACCTTAAAGATATGGCTGATTACGATGCAATGAATCAAGTGTGGGACAACTGGTTACCCAAAGGGCATGCCCCAGCAAGAGCTTGTGTACAAGCAGCGATTGCCGAACCTGAATAC
>NZ_JBEOPP010000286.1:0-275 GCF_040310185.1 Shewanella sp. T24-MNA-CIBAN-0130
CTGATATGGGCTTTCATCTTCATGCCACGTATTTACTTGACCTTTTATGGTCATATAACCCTGTAACGTGTCGAGTTCAAATGCAGGAGCAATATACTGAACCTCACCCACAGCGGGGATAATAGCACCCACCATACGCTCGCTAGAAAACCAACGAGTACCCGTAAAATAGTACAAATTAGTACCAGCATTCACATAGATTGCTTCTAAACCATGTTGCGCCATCAATCGTTGTGCATGTTGAATTCGTTGATTAAATTCATCATCACTTATCG
>NZ_JBEOPP010000287.1:0-275 GCF_040310185.1 Shewanella sp. T24-MNA-CIBAN-0130
CTCTTGAATTGTTAATAATATTTCGTGTGCATCTGAATCGTATTGCTCTTCCGTACGAATGTTTTCACTAAACATTGCCAATTGAAATAAATCTGGCGGCGTGCTTTTTTCTAAATCTAACAACCTACTTTGCAGCGTGTTTATCTCATGACTAAATGACACGACAGCTTCATTTTTATCCGCTATATTCTCAGATATAGATTTCAATATTTCATTTCTAACCTCTATATTACTTCCATCAAACTCAATACTCTTGTTTTTGAATACAATATTAG
>NZ_JBEOPP010000288.1:0-275 GCF_040310185.1 Shewanella sp. T24-MNA-CIBAN-0130
TGGGCAATGTCTGTCTCGGCATGAGCAGAACACGCTCTGCTGATAGTGGCATTGATTACATTGCCACTGCTGTTGGCCTAGGGCTGCGGTGCGACAACTCAAGATACGTTGGCACACTAATCGTTGCTGATGGCTCAGTCGGTGATGTTGTTGATAGTGGCCATAATGCGTTTGCAGAATGTCACTCAAGTGATAGTGCGCCATATCATCACCCCAAATCAGCGAGTAAATCGCCTCCTTTATGCCCAAGGTCTGGCGACCAATGAAGATACCGC
>NZ_JBEOPP010000289.1:0-275 GCF_040310185.1 Shewanella sp. T24-MNA-CIBAN-0130
TCTCTATACGATTCAGATCGTTGGCGATACGGCTAAGATGGATGGTTTTATCTATACTATCGGCCGAGAAAGTGTCTTAGAATTGGTACGTTCGGGTGTGATTGGTATTGCACGTGGATAAAAAACACTGAGTATTTAATACGCTTAGTGGCTGAGCAACTGAATAGTTAATCAAAATCATTTTAGTTATAATCTATCTACCATTAACATAACGCTTATGTTAGTGACCATTTTACGATAATGGCTACTGCATAAGCGTTTACTATCCATGGCAC
>NZ_JBEOPP010000290.1:0-274 GCF_040310185.1 Shewanella sp. T24-MNA-CIBAN-0130
GTATTAAATCATTGACTACCTTGAGTAAGCAAAGTGCAGCCAGTTTCAGGGTTTCAGTCGTTATATCTTATAAATTTTAAAATATTACTTTAGGGAACGAGTGCCGAAACAGTTAGGTGTAAGGGAAATACGGGTTTGCCTGCATACAACCGACCTTGGCCGCGTAGTTCTTATTTGGCATAGGCTACACCCTTTATTTTACTGTTAAAACAACTACAATTTTGTTATTGAGTTGTTAAATTGATAATATCCTTGTCATCGCACTGCTATACTC
>NZ_JBEOPP010000291.1:0-274 GCF_040310185.1 Shewanella sp. T24-MNA-CIBAN-0130
CCCTACAGATAGTATTATTCCGATTGACAAAAAAATCCAACAGATTGATATAAAATCCCAGTGCATTGATTTAGCCGAACCTATCCATTTATATGGGCAAGTGAATGTGACTAAGCTGCTCACTGAATATGGGATAAATACAGAGCCACACTTAAATACACAACAGCATGTAGAACGCTCAACGCTGCACAGCTCAACGCTGCAAATAGGTGTTGATGAAGCAGGGCGCGGACCACTTTTAGGTAGCGTTAATGTGGCCGCAGCGATACTGCCT
>NZ_JBEOPP010000292.1:0-274 GCF_040310185.1 Shewanella sp. T24-MNA-CIBAN-0130
TTCCTAAATCAAGTACACAGGCTAAATAACTCCATCCTTGATGTGATTTTATGTAGGTAATGTCACCCACCCAATGAGTGTTATAAGTCGTAGGGTTAAACTGCCGTTTAAGCAAATTGGGTGCGTAAACATGTTCGTCACCAGTGTTAGGATAGTAATGCTTTTTCTTTGGCCTAATCGCTTTTAATCCCAAATTTTTCATTACTGTAGCAATGGCGTAAACCCCGACTTTACACTCTAAATCTAATAATCTTGCTCAAGTGCTGCCTATAAG
>NZ_JBEOPP010000293.1:0-274 GCF_040310185.1 Shewanella sp. T24-MNA-CIBAN-0130
GTCGTACAACCCACCACTGATAGACTGAATAGAGCGGCAAGGCCTAAGCGTTTTAATAGCATCGAAACATCCTTATTAAGAGGTAATATGAAAGTGTCTTGTAGACCATGATTCTAACGGCAAACTTATGCTTATATTTTTTAATTGATAACTTTGCAGTCAAAACATTATCCCTTTGCATTTGATAAACAAGACTACCGCTTCCCTGATTACCTTTCTAATCAAGATGCCACACGCATTGTCATTTATAATGAGCGTTTTTATTACATTAACG
>NZ_JBEOPP010000294.1:0-274 GCF_040310185.1 Shewanella sp. T24-MNA-CIBAN-0130
GATCAATGTGGTTCATTACGCTGTGATTAGTTGGGTAAGTAACAAGGTTTATCGAAAATGTATTACTGCTAAAAATGGCTTTGTTTTTAACGGTTGCAATCATACGGCCTCCTATGAGTTTATATGCCGCATTGTAGCATTTAGTAAATTATGAATGCTTAGACTAAACAATATCAAAATACGATGTCATATAACTAAACAACCTGAAACAAAAAAGCCGAACTTATTTACTAAGCTCGGCTTTTAAAAATGCATTATTTAGCAATTATGAACT
>NZ_JBEOPP010000295.1:0-274 GCF_040310185.1 Shewanella sp. T24-MNA-CIBAN-0130
CTACTGCCGTGGATTTACTTGAAGAATTAAATGCGCCAGCTTACAAAATTGCTTCATTCGAGCTGGTTGATCATGCTTTGATTGCTCTAGTCGCAAAAACCGGTAAACCGATTATTATGTCTACGGGTATGGCAAATCAAGAAGAAATTAAAGAAGCCATTAATGTTGCTAAAGTTAATGGCTGTAAAGAGTTAGTTATTCTGCACTGTGTCAGTGGTTATCCCGCGCCTGCAAGTGAATATAACTTAGCAACCATTGCTGATATGTCACAGCG
>NZ_JBEOPP010000296.1:0-274 GCF_040310185.1 Shewanella sp. T24-MNA-CIBAN-0130
GTGTATTCAAAGTATCGTCAAATTTTTGAATACTTCGATGGTTTATTAGTTGGCTTAACCGCTACCCCAAAAGATGAAGTTGAAAAAGACACTTATAGCATTTTTGACTTACAAAAAGGCATGCCGACTTACGCTTATGAAGATGTCAGCGCCTATGCCGAAAAGTACCTAGTACCACCGACTAAGATAACCGTTAAAACTAAATTCTTGCGCGATGGCATTAAATACAAAGAGTTGTCGAAAGATGAGCAATTAGAGTGGGAAAGCAAAACAG
>NZ_JBEOPP010000297.1:0-274 GCF_040310185.1 Shewanella sp. T24-MNA-CIBAN-0130
ATATTGACTTATACCAATTACATTGGCCAAATCGTTGCACTCCTCATTTTGCAAGGCAATGGCCTGGCATGCTTAAATTTACTGATGTCGATGCAGAACAACACACCGCTGATATGCTTGATATTTTAGAGGGGTTAGATGCGTGTGTTAAAGCAGGAAAAATTAAGCATTGTGGGCTTTCTGATGATACGCCTTGGGGAATTAGCCAATTTTTAAATTTATCAAAAGAGCATAACTTGCCAAAAATGGTGTCAATCCAAAACGAGTTTAGCCT
>NZ_JBEOPP010000298.1:0-274 GCF_040310185.1 Shewanella sp. T24-MNA-CIBAN-0130
GACATGAGGCTGGGAAACTGATAAAAAACCGTGTGAAAACCACTCAAGCAGATCAAGGTTTCAAAAGTCTACAAAGGGGTGTAGAGAGCCAACTTAATGATTTGGGATATAAAAAGCCTCTTTTACCACATTGGGCAAAGCGGCTATTGATTATTGCTGCGGTGATGGCAGGATTGTTTTGGCTGTTATGGCGGGCGTTTGGTTAGTCTGTTTTAAATGGTTCCATTATAGAGGTCTATTTTAAGTGGTCTGTTAATACGTTTGAGGGGTGAAT
>NZ_JBEOPP010000299.1:0-273 GCF_040310185.1 Shewanella sp. T24-MNA-CIBAN-0130
GCTTGTAGCCGCAGCGATATTGAAAACTGTAGCGACCAAGAGATTGTTAATGTTTACGACAATACTATTGCCTATACCGATTTTGTGTTGGCAGAAACGATTAATGTACTTAAGCAGTATCAAGACAAATATAACGTCGCGCTGGTGTATTTATCTGACCATGGTGAGTCGTTGGGTGAAAGTGGTATGTATTTACACGGTACGCCTTACAGCATTGCGCCGAGCCAACAAACTCATGTGCCTTGGTTTATGTGGTTACCACAAGACTACACA
>NZ_JBEOPP010000300.1:0-273 GCF_040310185.1 Shewanella sp. T24-MNA-CIBAN-0130
CTAATGTTGAAGGTGTTGTGTTAGCTCAGGCATTATCAAAGCGCCCTTCTATGACCCAGATTGATGACGACCTTAATGACATCACTCAAGTGATGACACCATTGACACTCGACAAGCAACAATATGGTGATTTACACATATCAGTAGATGACAGCATTATCACTGATAGAATTACATTTTACGGCCAATTTATTGTGCTATTACTATTATCATCTCTTTGTGCCAGCTTTTTTCTCTCATTATTCTTACGTCGTAAATTTTTAAGTCCAATGT
>NZ_JBEOPP010000301.1:0-273 GCF_040310185.1 Shewanella sp. T24-MNA-CIBAN-0130
CTACTAAGCAGCTCATCGGCCAGTGGTAATAACTTGTGTCCTTCTTGATTCAGCACCAAGCGATTATTGACCCGATCAAATAGCGGGTGACCCAATTGTTTTTCGAGTTCTGCCAGTGCCATGCTCACCGCGGCTTTAGACAAATACAGTGCCTCGGCTGCAGCGGTTAAGGTTTTATGTTGGGTAACACTGGTAAACACGTTGAGCTGCTTTAATGAAATGTGCATAGCGCCGCTTAGTTTGATATAGAGTGAGTTTGAAATAGCATTAGTT
>NZ_JBEOPP010000302.1:0-273 GCF_040310185.1 Shewanella sp. T24-MNA-CIBAN-0130
GCATTACCCGACCATGCGCGTGCAAATCGCCTACTTCCTGTTTGAGGCACGCAACCCGAGCGCAGAGGGCGGGGCATTCACGACACGCCTGCAGGCTTTTTTGAGCTGGATGAATTCGGCAGTCATAGAAAGGAATCAAGCTGATGCGTGAACGCAAAGCCGCACGATTACTGGTCATAAACCCTGCACAGCAAGTGTTGCTGTTTCGCTTCGTGCATAAAGAAGGTGCCTTGGCTGGCCAGGATTACTGGGCCACGCCGGGCGGTGGCGTTG
>NZ_JBEOPP010000303.1:0-273 GCF_040310185.1 Shewanella sp. T24-MNA-CIBAN-0130
GCGTAATACTGCAGGATGCAATCCATCAGCAATGGCGGCTAACTTAGGGTGTCCACGATCAATCGCTAAGGTATATTGAGTCAAATCATTAGTACCAATAGAGAAAAAGTCGACATGTTCAGCCAACACATCTGCCATCACGGCAGCCGATGGCACTTCAATCATGATGCCAATTTGGATCCCACTAATATCGATAGCCAATTTTTCGGCTTCTTCTTTTACAACTTGTTTGGCTAACTTAAGCTCAAACAAAGACGCTACCATCGGGAACAT
>NZ_JBEOPP010000304.1:0-273 GCF_040310185.1 Shewanella sp. T24-MNA-CIBAN-0130
CATTTATTAGTTGAAGGTCCTCCTGGTTTAGCCAAAACTCGTGCAGTAAAAGCATTATGTGATGGAGTAGAAGGCGAGTTTCATCGTATTCAGTTCACTCCCGATTTATTGCCTGCCGATTTAACTGGCACTGATATTTATCGTCAGCAAACAGGGACATTCGAATTTGAAGCGGGGCCAATTTTCCATAATCTAATCCTAGCAGATGAAATTAATCGTGCTCCAGCTAAAGTTCAGTCAGCGCTATTAGAAGCCATGGCTGAAGGCCAGGTT
>NZ_JBEOPP010000305.1:0-273 GCF_040310185.1 Shewanella sp. T24-MNA-CIBAN-0130
GTCGAGCAGGCGCGCCTCACGGTAAAGAAAATCCAGCAGGTGGTCACGGGCAAGGCTCATGGCTGCACCTCACGGTCGCTGGCAATCAGCCCTTGCTGTTCGCGCTCGATCGCACGCTGCAGGCTTTGGGCCCAGTGCGCATGCTGGCGCACAAACAAGCCCTCGTCCTCGGTCTTGACCCCGCTGAGCTGCGGTTTCATACCCATGGCCAAGGCATTTTCGTCCGCGCCCTCGACCCACTGCTTGGCGCCACGGCTCAAGTCATTCCACAGG
>NZ_JBEOPP010000306.1:0-273 GCF_040310185.1 Shewanella sp. T24-MNA-CIBAN-0130
TGCTTGACGATTGGGCGCGAGACCCCAACCATATCAGTCTCTTGGAACGCATCTTCACCAATTAGACTACTAGGGACCTGTCCTGAGATGACTACCATTGGCACTGAATCCATAAAGGCCGTGGCAATAGCCGTTACCGTATTGGTCGCGCCTGGGCCAGAGGTGGCGAGCACAACACCCGTATTGCCTGTCACTCGCGAATAGGCATCGGCCATATGGCCTGCCGCCTGCTCATGACGCACTAGAATATGCTCAATGACTTCTTGCTTAAAT
>NZ_JBEOPP010000307.1:0-272 GCF_040310185.1 Shewanella sp. T24-MNA-CIBAN-0130
ATTATGGCAAAACCTACCAATGCTTATACCGACAATAGTTTTGCCTCCTCTGATCTCAAAACCATTTTGCACTCCAAACGTGCCAATATCTATTACCTCTCGCACTGCCGCGTTATGCAAAAAGACGGCCGCGTCTTGTACCTTACTGAAGATGACAAAGCCAATCTTTATTACAACATCCCTATCGCCAATACCACTTCAATACTGCTCGGTACAGGCACATCGATCACTCAAGCGGCGATGCGCTTACTGTCACAAGCTGGGGTGTTGGT
>NZ_JBEOPP010000308.1:0-272 GCF_040310185.1 Shewanella sp. T24-MNA-CIBAN-0130
CACAGGAAGAAGGTGCCAAAATGATTTTGAGTGGTGAGATAAAAGGTCAAGTAGTACCGCCGCATATCTTTACTGAAGTCACTCGTGAGATGGATTTGTCACGTAATGAGGTGTTCGGACCATTGGTCGGTATCATCCGTGCCAAAGATGAGGACGATGCGTTATCGATAGCTAATGACTCCATGTACGGTCTATCTAGTGCGGTATTTACAGCAGATATGCAAAAAGGTCTGCGCTTTGCGCGTGGTATCAGAGCTGGCATGACCCATATT
>NZ_JBEOPP010000309.1:0-272 GCF_040310185.1 Shewanella sp. T24-MNA-CIBAN-0130
GGATTGAGTTGCTAGAGTCAGTTTTAACGGATCAAATTGATTAAAACCATTAATACCACCAAAAAATAGCTCGCCGTCATCTGCTTGAAAAGCGGCGCCTAAAATAAAAGAATGATGCTGTATACCGTTTGCGGGTAAAAAATGCTGCATTTGTTGGGTTTGAGGAGCATACCGGGTTAGGCCTTGGTTGCTGCTTAGCCACAAGTAACCGCTGCTATCTTGTTTAATTGCAAAAATATTATCGTTAAGTAAGCCATCAGACTCTGTAATGT
>NZ_JBEOPP010000310.1:0-272 GCF_040310185.1 Shewanella sp. T24-MNA-CIBAN-0130
CTATTATGTCGCGAATAAATTAGCGAAAGGTTTTATCGGTACCGCCAATGTGGATACCAACTCTCGTTTGTGTATGGCGTCTGCCGTGGTGGGTTACAAACGAGCGTTTGGCTCTGACACCGTGCCTTGTAACTATGAGGATTTAGAACTGTGTGTTTTATTGATCTTGGTTGGATCAAATGCGGCGTGGACGCATCCTATTTTGTATCAACGAATGGCGGCGGCGAAAAAACAGCGCCCTAACATGAAAATTGTGGTGATCGATCCTAGAG
>NZ_JBEOPP010000311.1:0-272 GCF_040310185.1 Shewanella sp. T24-MNA-CIBAN-0130
TGCTATCTCCGCCCTCATGACCAAAATTGTCATTAATCACTTTAAAGTAATCGATATCGATAACCAACAAGGATAACTGTTGGTTAAATCTGATCGCTCTGGCACATTCTTGTTTTGCTAATTGGTTATATGAGCGACGATTATGCACCCCAGTTAGTTGATCTGTATTCACTAAACTTTCGATTTGTTGATGTGCTTGTTCTAGTGATGTTTGTGCCTGTTTTAGGTTGGTGATATCTGCGCCCATAATAATGGTGTAACCACTGTCTAAG
>NZ_JBEOPP010000312.1:0-272 GCF_040310185.1 Shewanella sp. T24-MNA-CIBAN-0130
CTATTAGGCTGGCCCCAGATCAGCTAAGAGTCTTTTTTCAAGAGTACACTGGTGAAAATTCATGCCTATTTCAGAAAGCTGCCAGCTTTATTATTGAGCGACCCCTAGTTTGCCACGACAGGCAGTCGCTCAGGTGGTAGAGATGCACTGGGCCAAGTAAGGCGCCGTTCGGCTCGCCGGGTGGGCGGCCACTGCATGGGGCGTGCCAGCGACCACTATACAGCCTCCCTTATCACCGCCTTCAGGGCCGATGTCAATAACCCAGTCGGCGG
>NZ_JBEOPP010000313.1:0-272 GCF_040310185.1 Shewanella sp. T24-MNA-CIBAN-0130
GCTTCTAAGCGTTCAGTTTCTAAACGCTGAGTCTCTTGTGCTTGCTTTTGTTGCTCAGCCTGCTCAGCAGCTAGCTTTTCTGCAGCAATAAGCTCAGCATCGATACGGGCTTGTTCTACTCGTTCACTGTCGACACGCTCTTGCTCAAGACGCTTATTTTCTAGATCAAGCTGTTCAAGACGAAGTTGTTCAATACGTTCGGCTTCTAAGCGTTCAGTTTCTAAACGCTGAGTCTCTTGTGCTTGCTTTTGTTGCTCTGCCTGCTCAACGGC
>NZ_JBEOPP010000314.1:0-272 GCF_040310185.1 Shewanella sp. T24-MNA-CIBAN-0130
CTAAATACCTGTACAGCACCCTCTTCTGAAAGTTGTACTAAGCCTTTTAATAACTGCTTTTGCTTAAGCGGATCACGTAAACGAATACGGCGGAATAATTCCGGTGCAAAGTTAGGAATACCACTAAACTTAAGCTTTTCACCTTGAGTAAAAGTATCACCTATTTGAATCGTACCGTGGTTATGTAAACCAATAATGTCGCCAGCAAATGCATCACCTGCGCGCTCACGATCGCCAGCCATAAACGTAACCGCATCAGAAATACTTACTTG
>NZ_JBEOPP010000315.1:0-272 GCF_040310185.1 Shewanella sp. T24-MNA-CIBAN-0130
CCGCCCTGCTCTCCCGCATGTGGGCCGACGTCGATGACCCAGTCGGCGCGGCGCACCAAGTCCATATTGTGTTCAACGATAAAAACTGAGTTACCACTAGATTTGAGCTCGTCGAGTACGGCTAGGAGCGGCTCGGCATCGGCCGGGTGAAGCCCAGCGGAAGGCTCGTCGAGTACGTAGATTACGCCAAAGAGCCCAGAGCGCAGCTGGGTGGCAATGCGCAGCCGCTGCATTTCACCAGGAGAGAGCGTGGGTGTTGCGCGGCCTAGACT
>NZ_JBEOPP010000316.1:0-271 GCF_040310185.1 Shewanella sp. T24-MNA-CIBAN-0130
TCGAACCGCAGACCTCCTGCGTGCAAGGCAGGCGCTCTCCCAGCTGAGCTATAGCCCCATTTACATGCAGTTGAGATAAATACCAAGTATCCAATCATAAGATTGGCGAAGCCAAATCGAATTTTAGCAAGTTAATTCAATGCGACGTTTAGTTCACTAAACGAGTATTTAATTAGCGCAGATAAAATGAAGATTTGGTGGGTCAGAGTGGACTTGAACCACCGACCTCACCCTTATCAGGGGTGCGCTCTAACCAGCTGAGCTACAGACC
>NZ_JBEOPP010000317.1:0-271 GCF_040310185.1 Shewanella sp. T24-MNA-CIBAN-0130
AACTGACGATTGCTGGTGGCTTGTTTACCACTAAAGCGCGTCAACACAAAAGCTTAGGCTGTAAACAGCTCTTTAAACGGGCAGCCACAGAAAATCAAGCTAATAACAGTCAAGCTAATACTGGTTCAACTCACAGTGAAGACTATAACGACGATGCCGTTCAGTCGTTACCGCCATTGGTTAACGGGCAGGTGTTGCATTGTCAGCGTGTTGAATTATTGGACAAAACGACTCAAGCGCCGAAGCATTTTACCGACGCCACATTATTAGG
>NZ_JBEOPP010000318.1:0-271 GCF_040310185.1 Shewanella sp. T24-MNA-CIBAN-0130
GGTTTGTACCGTGCAGTGCTTCGTTACATGGGATTACAAGCCCTGGTAGCTATTTTAGTCGGTATTACTGTTTCAACTATTTCACTAGTGCTAGTGTCTTTTTATGCTGAAGCGAATATCCCCCGCACTGTTCCACTGATTTATGCTGCATTTTCACTTGTGTTTATTGGCGGTTCAAGAACGATCGTTCGATCTATTGTCGGTTCTGGAATGAAGCGCAGTGGCGAGGCGGTGATTATTTATGGTGCTGGCGTGAGTGGTAGGCAGTTAT
>NZ_JBEOPP010000319.1:0-271 GCF_040310185.1 Shewanella sp. T24-MNA-CIBAN-0130
GCTTGCGGCCAAACGCGGCGCGAGCCGATCCCGTCGCCGCTCGGGCGACACGATGCGCAGGTCGAACGGACACGAAGAAGGGGAAAGGCGCGCTAAGGCAGCAGCGACGCCACGTCGTCGGTATGGATCGCGACGGACGCACGGGCGGCGACGGCGTTGTGACGGCGAACGGAACGGCGGGACAGGATGGTGTAGATCGACGGAGACAGGCGAGGACTTCGCCAGCCGTCACGGTCGTCGAGGGACGGCAGCGCGGCGCGCAGGTTTCGCG
>NZ_JBEOPP010000320.1:0-271 GCF_040310185.1 Shewanella sp. T24-MNA-CIBAN-0130
GTATTGATGTTATCTTCGGTTTTATTGCTGAGCGCTTGTGGCGGCAGTGATAGTACAACCGATGAAGTTAACCCTTTAGGACAATTCTCTTTAGGGGTGTCTGATGCCCCTATGGCGGGAGTGTCCCGGTTAGGGCTAGTGATGAATGAACTTGTTATGACGGACGCTGCGGGGGAAATACACCGTTATAGTTTACAACATATGGAGTTTAATTTGCTCGATTATCAGGGCATGAATAGGCATCTTGCCATTGATAATATCGATCTACCTG
>NZ_JBEOPP010000321.1:0-271 GCF_040310185.1 Shewanella sp. T24-MNA-CIBAN-0130
CTGCCGAACTTACTGTTCATTTATATAGTTCAAATATAAATGATGAAGATTTACCACTTCATCTAAATAGAAATGAATTATTGGAATTTCTAACGACTCGATATGACTATCTTGATGTAATTGCAGACAAGATAGAAAGTTTGTTCATCGAGTATCAGAAAAATTTATCAAAGCAGCTAATTGAGAGTAAGTTCGATCCCCTAGAACAGCTCTATGTTCTTAAAGCAGAGTCTGTGAAGAGGTTAGACAACGATTATTATAACGGTGAGAT
>NZ_JBEOPP010000322.1:0-271 GCF_040310185.1 Shewanella sp. T24-MNA-CIBAN-0130
TTATAGAATAGCCACTATAACCACCATCCGCCGTGTTTTTGCTTCCTTTCGCGTTATATAATGAATAGTCACCCGATGCAGTATTCCAATCACCACTTTCGTTATTATATAAAACCGCGTATCCCGTCCCCACGTTGTGCTCGCCGTCTATATTTTTAAATAGTGCTTGGTTGCCAAATCCGCTTAAGTAATTACCGCTGGTATTAGAACGCACTGACCTGTAACCAAATGCCGAAATAAATTTTCCGTCGACATTAAAACGGCATGAATC
>NZ_JBEOPP010000323.1:0-271 GCF_040310185.1 Shewanella sp. T24-MNA-CIBAN-0130
GTTCATGCGTATGCTCTTTTCGTCTCGCCACAATACCAACCTAAAAATGATATGCACCTTATTAAGTTGATAAATTAACAGCAAACAAAATAAAAAACAACGTTCATAATAATTATTTTTTTAATTAAAAATACACGACTAGGTTTGATAAACCGCGAATAACCAAGAAATAATCCTTGAGAAACATTATAATTGCTCATCAATAAGCCAGCGACAGAAACATAACCATGCCTCATACCGATATAAAACTAACCGAATATAGCCATGGCGC
>NZ_JBEOPP010000324.1:0-271 GCF_040310185.1 Shewanella sp. T24-MNA-CIBAN-0130
CTATGAATCAGCGCTAGATACTGAGCAAACAGAAACAAAAAGTAATATTACCATTACCGAGTCAGCCCAAGGGTACTTGGCCGATTTACTGTCCAAGCAAGATACTGACGGCATCGGTGTGCGTATCTTCGTCGAGCATCCTGGTACGCCGCGTGCCGAGTGCTGTATGGCTTATAACCAACCGGGCGAAGAAGACAGTGCCGATTTGCGTTTTACTTATGATGATTTCTCTGCCTTTATCGAAGCGTCATCAGTCCCTTATCTCGAAGAT
>NZ_JBEOPP010000325.1:0-271 GCF_040310185.1 Shewanella sp. T24-MNA-CIBAN-0130
GTATAAACCAACTCTAGACAGTTTGATTTCAATTGAAAATCGCACTAAACAAATCTTATCTGCTACTGGTAATATATTACAGCAACTGAACAAAACACTGAAGCCTGTTGAAAAGGTATTAAAATCCAAAGCCGGTACAAATATTTATCCTACACTTCGACAGTATGAAAAGTTCTCCACCGGTTGTATTACCTCAATGAGGATGGGATTTGGTGGTCTAGTTGGTGGAACAGCAGCTCTTGGGGCTTGGGGTGTAGTGACGGTCGTAGGC
>NZ_JBEOPP010000326.1:0-271 GCF_040310185.1 Shewanella sp. T24-MNA-CIBAN-0130
TGATAATGCGGGAATAGTACCGGTAAATTGCTGACCAATGGCAAACTGGTTCAAATAGGTTTCAGTGACATTCAGTACCACCCATTGATCGTTGGTATTGACCAACGTTAATAGCGGTACACCTTGACCAATAACTTCACCGGCACTGACTATTACGTTATCCACGATACCAGCAATCGGGCTTTTTAAGTTGGCTTCTTTTTTTGCAGCCAGTGCCTCATCTAACTGAGCATCGACTTGCGCCACTTGGGCGCTAGCGGCAGATTTGTCT
>NZ_JBEOPP010000327.1:0-271 GCF_040310185.1 Shewanella sp. T24-MNA-CIBAN-0130
ACTGACCGAAACTGGCTCGCGGCATTAAGTGCGCAGCTTAACTGGGGAAAAGATGCTTCCTGGCGCAATCCATCACCAATCCGCAGTGAGGCTGATAAACCACTTCGAGAGCAAGTGTTGGATTATGACCGAGCTATCAAGGTGGATAGCCAAGGTCTAATGTTGGGTGATTACCGAGTTAAAACCTTATCGTTTAAGCGCTTGCCTGAGCGGATTTGGTTTGGTCATGCCGCAAGTTTTGCGGGCGATATGATGACGGGCAGTCGCGGTT
>NZ_JBEOPP010000328.1:0-270 GCF_040310185.1 Shewanella sp. T24-MNA-CIBAN-0130
CTATAAGTTTGACGAATTAGTGCAAACCACTGAAAGCGGTGAATTGATATTTGATAAAGACATTATGTCTTTGATGCCGCCAAAAGAGTTATGTTGTGGTCGTCAACGTCTGAGTTACGGCGGTGAAGTTGTACGTGCTTTAGCAAATCCAGATTTAAACAAATTGGGTTACGGTTCAGAAACAGCTCGTGGTCAACGTGGTTTCTCAATGTTGAAAATGGGTGAGTGGATGCGTGATGCTTTCAAACTAAACCGCGATCAACGTAACTT
>NZ_JBEOPP010000329.1:0-269 GCF_040310185.1 Shewanella sp. T24-MNA-CIBAN-0130
CACTCAGCCTGTATCGGGGATGGTGGTTAACTCAATGGATAAACTTTATGCCGACAAAGGCTACATTAGCAAAGCACTGGCGAGCGACTTACTCGAACAAGGTGTTACGATCGTCAATAATGTCCGTAAAAACATGAAAGCTAATGCATTATCCCTATGGGATAGAGCGATGCTTTCACGTCGATTTATCATTGAAACCATCAATGACCAGCTAAAAAATATTTCACAAATAGAGCATACAAGACATCGAAGCGTGCATGGTTTTATGT
>NZ_JBEOPP010000330.1:0-269 GCF_040310185.1 Shewanella sp. T24-MNA-CIBAN-0130
GTGCAGAACAGTTAATTGCAAGTATCGAAGACCATCGACTAAGAATACAAATGATGGACTTGTTGGCTGAAAACAAACTACTCAAAAACCAAGTTAAGCAACAGCAATTAGCTCTTAACGCTCCGACCTCAAGTGATATGCATGGTAACCCCATAAGTAACAATCTTGATATAGAGCTCAACTCTATTGAAATTAGGGCTTTATCAGACTTTATTAGCGAATCAAATCAAAAAGAACATGGATTGTCGATATCTGGACAAGGCCAGGTG
>NZ_JBEOPP010000331.1:0-268 GCF_040310185.1 Shewanella sp. T24-MNA-CIBAN-0130
CTGCCATACCTATGAAAGACCAACATATTGCCAACCACTTTAGCCGTGCCGATGAGATGCTATTCATTGATGAGCAAGGCCAAGTAAAAGGGCGCTTTGCCAACCCAGCATTAACAGAAGGATGTGAGGGTAAGAAACAATTAGTCAGTATGATACTGGCAAATGGGGCGGATCGCGTCATCGTGCGCAACATTGGCCAACAGCTTTTATCTAAGTTATTAAGCCAACAATTGAGTGTATTTCACGCAAAAAATGGTCGTACTGCAAT
>NZ_JBEOPP010000332.1:0-268 GCF_040310185.1 Shewanella sp. T24-MNA-CIBAN-0130
AACCGTCGGTATTCCAGCCATCAATGTTATAGACACTCAAACCGCCGGTATTCCAGCCATCAAGGTGCTAGACACGCAAACCGCCGGTTTTCCAGCCATCAAGGTGCTAGACACGCAAACCGCCGGTATTCCAGCCATCAAGGTGCTAGACACGCAAACCGCCGGTATTCCAGCCATCAAGGTGCTAGACACCCAAACCGCCGGTAGTCCAGCCATCAAGGTGCTAGACACGCCCACCGCCGGTAGTCCAGCCAGCAAGGTGCTAGAC
>NZ_JBEOPP010000333.1:0-268 GCF_040310185.1 Shewanella sp. T24-MNA-CIBAN-0130
GCTTAAAGTCACTTGTAAACTAGAACGATTAGGTAGCCCGGTAAGTAAGTCATTATTGGTCAGCTTTCGCAACTCTTCTTCTTGTTGTTTACGGCGGGTAATATCGGAAAACACGCCAACGTAATGGCTTGTTTCTTCTTGTTCATTGTATATGGCGTCGATTGTTAGCTCCATTAAGAAGAAGTCGTCTTTGCCTCTTCTGGCTTCAACTTCACCACTCCAACGACCTTGTTGCTTTAGCAAGTTTCTTATTTGTTCAGAATAACTC
>NZ_JBEOPP010000334.1:0-268 GCF_040310185.1 Shewanella sp. T24-MNA-CIBAN-0130
GCCTTAATGCATCGTCTTGAGATAGCCCATAACTCCTTGGGGGGTAATAAAAACAAACGCCTTATTGGCACAATTATTAATAAAGTTGGGGCTCCAGTTAATGAAGAAGGACGCATCAAACCTAATATGTCAGAGGCCTTAAACAATAGACGTCTGCAACGTCTAAATACAAAGAACATGTTTAAATCTCTTACTAACTATCCGCTTCAAGTTTTAGGAATTGTCCCCTTTAATGTAAACCTAATAGCACCAAGAGCATCAGATCTCG
>NZ_JBEOPP010000335.1:0-267 GCF_040310185.1 Shewanella sp. T24-MNA-CIBAN-0130
GTCAGATACTTACAAGTTATTCAGCTAATCATGAGAATATCCTACGATATCTATCAAAAATAGACACAGATCTGTTTTATATCGTATTCGTTAAAAAATTAACCATACTAATCAATGATGCTACAGGTATATTTAGTTCTGGATTAAGAAATACTGTCACTTCTCATTTGTTTATTGCTATTTCGTCTTATGATTCGATTCAAATTCATCTAAATGAAGGAGTTATGTCATTTTCACCACAATATGAATTAAAAAATAGTAGTAAAT
>NZ_JBEOPP010000336.1:0-267 GCF_040310185.1 Shewanella sp. T24-MNA-CIBAN-0130
GCCTGCAGCCGTGCGGTCACTTCGCCGACCTTCTCTTCATAGAGGTTGATACGCGCCGCCGACGCCACTTGCGCTTGTTGCCACTGGGCTTTTTCAAAGCGCTGCCGGGCGCCGTCGGTGATCTGGCGAAAATGCTCGCGGTAGTCGTCGAAGCCATCGAGGATCACTGTTGCGATGGAGAGCGCGGTGTCGATGGCTGGCGTTTGCTGCGGCATATCGGAGACCTCTGCGGGCATTCGGAAGACCTGAGCTTAGCCAGTGTAGGGG
>NZ_JBEOPP010000337.1:0-267 GCF_040310185.1 Shewanella sp. T24-MNA-CIBAN-0130
GATGATACTGAGTTTCAACAGCAGGATGAGTGAGTGTTTGTGGCTCCGTTGTTGTTGGGTAGTGCTGGATTGCCAATATTGATCGGTTAGCTACCTTTCCTTCAATGCTAATGATATCAAGCTGCTTAGCAACGAATAGACCATAAGTGTTAAGTTGTTGAGTAAAACTGGCTAAACTTTGCAGTGGCAAAATAACACTTGCCGTACCTTGCGGAGCAAGTAATTGGCTAATCACGCTCTGCAATTCGGCAAAGGGCAAGGTATTAG
>NZ_JBEOPP010000338.1:0-267 GCF_040310185.1 Shewanella sp. T24-MNA-CIBAN-0130
GCTTGACCCTGTCTATGCACGCAAGCTTGGGGTAAACACTGATGACTTATTGCTCTCGCAGCCTGACAATGGCGAGCAAGCACTTGAAATCACCGATATGTTGGTACGCTCAGGCGCAATCGATATGATCGTGATTGACTCAGTAGCTGCCTTGACGCCGCGTGCTGAGATTGAAGGCGAAATGGGTGACTCACATATGGGTCTGCAAGCGCGTCTGATGAGCCAAGCCCTACGTAAAATCACTGGTAACGCCAAACGCTCTAACTG
>NZ_JBEOPP010000339.1:0-266 GCF_040310185.1 Shewanella sp. T24-MNA-CIBAN-0130
TAATCGTCTATCGAAAACAGGCATTAGGGCAAATCATTGAGAGATTTTTTAATTCATTAAACCTTATACTTGATAAGTAAGTGTTTGTTCTTTATTACAATATTTATGATTTTTAATGTAGCAAATCGCCATGAGTAACACAAGCGTCAAGTGTGGGCTACTTGTCTGTGTTGTCATCGGGTACTAGCCAAGGTTGCGTCTTACTTGCCACTATTTGGCATAAATGCTTTAATGGCAAAACTCGCTGTGTTTCGCTCAGTGAGCTG
>NZ_JBEOPP010000340.1:0-266 GCF_040310185.1 Shewanella sp. T24-MNA-CIBAN-0130
TGAAATGACGTTTAAGGACATGTTCAAAGTAAAAATGAATACCGTTCAGTTGAAGTTGGATGGTTGCTCGAGACAAACCTTTATCAAGGTTCAAATAACGAAAATAGGCACTGAGCTGTATATCACTCACGGTATCAATGGGTTGATTGTAATGCTTCACCAGTTGATTAATGGCATAAAGATACGATTTTCGAGTGCGTTCAGAGTAGCGCCTAAGTGTAATTTCATCGTGGAATAGTTGAGTGTGAACTAACATGACTTACCTC
>NZ_JBEOPP010000341.1:0-266 GCF_040310185.1 Shewanella sp. T24-MNA-CIBAN-0130
GTAAAACGCCATCAAGCTTATATCTGTCAATGCAGTTTGGTATAAAGGCTGCAAACTACCCGTTTACTGAAGATGACATGGATAACCTCAAGTTACCTGAAGCATTGAAACGCAACAAATCAAAGCTCTTTGGTTTAACCATCGATCCTCATCGTTTGCATGAGATACGTCAAAGCCGCATGGAAAATAGCCGCTACTCTTCATTAAGACAATGTCGACTTGAAGTGAAAGAAGTCGAAATGCTGTATAAAAAAGAACGTATTCCC
>NZ_JBEOPP010000342.1:0-266 GCF_040310185.1 Shewanella sp. T24-MNA-CIBAN-0130
GCCCATGAGTAAGCGCGATTTTTATGAAGTATTAGGTGTCAGCAAGACCGCTGACAGCAAGGAAATTAAGCGAGCCTACCGCAAGCTGGCCATGAAATACCATCCAGACCGCAATTCTGATGATCCTGATGCTGAAGACAAGTTTAAAGAAGCCTCGATGGCTTATGAAGTGCTTAGCGATGAAGATAAGCGCTCGGCCTACGACCGTATGGGGCATTCAGCCTTTGAAAATGGCATGGGCGGTGGCGGCTTCGGCGGTGCTGGTG
>NZ_JBEOPP010000343.1:0-266 GCF_040310185.1 Shewanella sp. T24-MNA-CIBAN-0130
GGGTGCGTACCTTTGCCGATGTCATCTTTATCATTGGTGCTATTTGTGTAGCATTGCAGGTGGTCAAACTGGCGTTTGCAAAACCGTCACACTCTAATTATCAGCCGAACAAACCAGTGAACGATTGATGATAGGGCGTAGGTATTGAAGATAGTGTTTGAGTAAAAATCCCTGCCTAGTAGCGGGGATTTTTATTATTTTGAAACTGGTTTTTAGAAGGGTTTTATCACGAAGTTATGGATTTTTCACTAAACCTCTTCATACAT
>NZ_JBEOPP010000344.1:0-265 GCF_040310185.1 Shewanella sp. T24-MNA-CIBAN-0130
TCCTATATTATTCATCTTACTAATCCATCGAGTTGTTATGCATTCACGTTACGCATCTGTTTTTGGTATAGAAAAGCTTGAACCTAATCAACACTTTCGCCCAGCTCAAGCTGAGTTGTCAGCGACTTCACCGTTAATTCTCTGTGATACATTAAAAGATGATATTGAGCGTGCCTTTGCGCCTGTAACAATAAACTCAATTGTTAAATCATCAACCATTGAGTTTAGTGAGCAACAATTAGGCCTGCCTGATTCTAACCTAACC
>NZ_JBEOPP010000345.1:0-265 GCF_040310185.1 Shewanella sp. T24-MNA-CIBAN-0130
GTTGTGGTGATTGAGCATAATTTAGATGTGATTAAAACCGCAGACTGGATTATCGATTTAGGCCCTGAAGGTGGTGCTGGCGGCGGCATGATTTTAGCTGCAGGCAGCCCAGAAGAAGTAGCAGAGCACCCAGAGTCTCATACCGCGAGATTCCTAAAGCCGATGCTGGCGCTTCACAATAAACGTGTAAAGGCTAAAAAAGCCAAATAACAAGCTGAGATAAAATACCAAACCTTAGGTGAATAAGAGGAGAGCACATTATGTT
>NZ_JBEOPP010000346.1:0-265 GCF_040310185.1 Shewanella sp. T24-MNA-CIBAN-0130
TATTTATAATGAAGACACTAAAGAGCCTCTTTATGTGTCGGGTATTTTTACTAATATTACCGAGCAGCTGGCAAACGAACAACAAGCCAAGATATTAGGCGAAGCATTTAGTCAAATAAATGACTTTTTACTTATTTTAGATGAAGACCTCGTGCCATTTTCAGCCAATAACAGCTTTATGGATGTGTTTTCTGATGAAGGCAGAGAGGGGATTGTTACCTCAAAATTATTTATTAATGCCATTGGTCAAGCTAAGTGTAGAGAG
>NZ_JBEOPP010000347.1:0-265 GCF_040310185.1 Shewanella sp. T24-MNA-CIBAN-0130
GAGCATACAACCCAAGTACAGGGGTTCCCACTAAGGTAGACATGTGCGCAGGCCCAGTGTCTGGACTCACTACAAGTGACGCCCCCTTTAATACAGTCAGCATCATATTAAGTGGCGTTTTACCGACCAAATTACGAACCTGCTCACCTCGATCAGCGACAATTAACCCTGCAAAGCTAGCCTCGTCGGCTGAAGGCCCACCCGTAATAACAGGAAGAATACCTTTCTCTAACAAGCGATCTAAAACCGCTTGATAACCTTCTAT
>NZ_JBEOPP010000348.1:0-265 GCF_040310185.1 Shewanella sp. T24-MNA-CIBAN-0130
CTTTAGTGAATTAGCCTGAATTCTCAAAGAGAAACGGCAATAAAGATATTCAACATTCGGAGGAACATAGCAATCTTCTATTACCAAGGGATTAGAATAAGCCAAGTCCTGAGGTGCCAAGTTTTTAGGTTTAAATTGAGGTTTAAACGCTTCAGTAAAACCAGCCTTCTGACCACGAATCCGGCTTATTTCAGCCTCAAGGGGAATAAAATCATTATCGTTTGTTTTATAGAAAAAAACGGCCTTACCTGGGTATAAAGAACGG
>NZ_JBEOPP010000349.1:0-264 GCF_040310185.1 Shewanella sp. T24-MNA-CIBAN-0130
GCTTATCTTGTTGCCTAACTTTATCCGATATGTTGATATGTGATAAATGACAAATTGAGCCAATCATCATGTTAAATGCTACCTTGACTTCTGTTGATGAGTTTTTATATAAATGCTGATAAAAAACATGTGATCTATTTATTGTGATTATTAATTTATCATTAAATAATTCAAAGTCAAAAGCATCAAAAGTATTAATATTTTTTACCTGTATCTCAAATTGGTTTTTGCTAAAGATAGCTTCAATAGTTGTAGAACTAGAGT
>NZ_JBEOPP010000350.1:0-264 GCF_040310185.1 Shewanella sp. T24-MNA-CIBAN-0130
CGCTGAATTAAGCCAAACCCTTGAGGCGAGTTGTCCATAAAGGCACTGACTTGCAATTGCTTTGGATTAGCTAGCGGACGCCATAAACGTTCACCGCGACCATTTAAGATCAATAGCGCATCAGAATCATGCACTTCGGGTCTAAAATCATCGGTGTTTTGGCGACCATTCATTGAATGTAAAAACATACTGGTGCTAGGCGCTAAGCCAACTTTAACTAAATCCACGCGTGGAAATAAGGTCGCTTCCACATCGATATGGGTG
>NZ_JBEOPP010000351.1:0-264 GCF_040310185.1 Shewanella sp. T24-MNA-CIBAN-0130
GAATAAAGATATGACCTAGCCTCACCTAATGATAATGACTGTTTTATTGCGACATCATTTACACTTATTTTTCCTGATCTTTTTATAAGCTTCAGCAATTCAATTTGAATAGTATTTAAGCCATATATTCCCGAATAACGGTGCAATATTTTAAGGTTGTTTAGAATAGGATTTACGCGGATTTGACGTTCTGTTACCAAAATAAGATCTGCTCCCAAGGACTGGACTGCCACTTTCTTAGCTACAAATTTAGCTCTAAAGATT
>NZ_JBEOPP010000352.1:0-264 GCF_040310185.1 Shewanella sp. T24-MNA-CIBAN-0130
GCACATAGCCGATCGTAACCTGAGTGACTGCACGTAAATAGACTTGCGATATAAAGCAAAAAAGCAGTCCCAAGACAGTACTAAACACTAAATAGTAAACGGAATAAGGCAAACGAAAAACAAATAGCACTAGCCCGACTGTCAGACCAACGCCTAATAATGTCGGCAAGACCGTAACCATAGACTTCTGACCAGGTAACTGAGTCAGACGCTCCAACCCTGTTAAGCTCAAAATAAGCGCGATGCTACTGGCAACGACACTAT
>NZ_JBEOPP010000353.1:0-264 GCF_040310185.1 Shewanella sp. T24-MNA-CIBAN-0130
GTCTGTATGAATGCATCCTATGTGCGTGCTGCTCAACCAGCTGCCCATCATTCTGGTGGAATCCTGATAAGTTCTTAGGCCCATCAGCATTATTACACGCTTATCGCTTTGTTGCTGATAGCCGTGATGGTGATACGCAAGCACGTTTAGCACGTTTGGACGATCCATTCAGCCTATTCCGCTGCCGTGGTATCATGAACTGTGTTTCAGTTTGTCCAAAAGGCTTAAACCCTACCAAGGCAATCGGTCATCTACGTAACATGC
>NZ_JBEOPP010000354.1:0-263 GCF_040310185.1 Shewanella sp. T24-MNA-CIBAN-0130
GTGCTAAGTTGATATACTTACCTATTTCTGCAAATGGTATTTCCAGTATTTTTTACGATATCATATCAATGATTCATACAATGTTTACTAAGCCGAACGTTATTGTTGTTCTTGGTGTTTCAGGTTGTTTATTCTTACCTTTTTATAAATTGTTGCCTAATTCAAAAGTGATTGTAAATGTTGATGGTATCGAATGGAAAAGAGATAAGTGGAGTGGTTTTGCTAAAAGATTTCTCAAATTTTCAGAAGCAATGGCAGTAAGG
>NZ_JBEOPP010000355.1:0-263 GCF_040310185.1 Shewanella sp. T24-MNA-CIBAN-0130
GCCTTATGGTGCTCGTCTAAAAGACATCGTCCCCCAGTTGCAACCAAGCCCATTGGCAAAGCTGACGCATTTAACGATTTATCGTGAGTCTGTTGCTGAACAGCAAAAACGCATGATTAACGAATCGCTGGATCGTTTGGAAGAATTGACGCTTGCCAGTCAATCGACGACGCGTGAAGAGGCGGCATTGCGTCAAGACGATGCCAATTTGGTTAAGCAGTTTGTCGCCAAAGCCCGTAATGTTAAAACCACTGGTCAAATCG
>NZ_JBEOPP010000356.1:0-263 GCF_040310185.1 Shewanella sp. T24-MNA-CIBAN-0130
TAAAACACCTTTTATCATCTAATTTTTAATCAATATAAAATCATGCTCTAGTCATAAAAATAGAAAAATTTACGCTGCAATTACACAACTATTCTATTAAGAATTTCTAATATCTTAACGGCTATTCATTAATTTTGCGAAAAATTTGCTGCAATTTTTTGTGGGGTTTATAAAACAGAAGCGTATCAGGATAATAGAATTGTTTTTCAATCTAGAGCTTATACTGACTATTACAGGATGCATTTAAGCAAATAATCTTGTGC
>NZ_JBEOPP010000357.1:0-263 GCF_040310185.1 Shewanella sp. T24-MNA-CIBAN-0130
GTTCTAGGGTTGTCTGGCGGCAAAGACAGTAGCGCCTTAGCATTATTTGTCAAAGAAACGTATCCCGAATTAGAAGTTGAATACTTCTTTACTGATACCGGCTACGAGCTACCAGAAACCAACGAGTTTATTGATAAACTTGAAGAAAAACTGGGTTATATTCACCGTTTAAATGCACGATCATTAAACAATATTGAAGGTCGTGGCGAAAAAGACTTTGCACACTTGCTAAAAGAGCACGGTAACTACCTGCCCTCACAACG
>NZ_JBEOPP010000358.1:0-263 GCF_040310185.1 Shewanella sp. T24-MNA-CIBAN-0130
CCTATGGTCAGGAGGCTCAGTGCATTCTGACCATGCCATTGCTGGAAGGCTTGGATGGCGTCAAGAAGATGTCCAAGTCCTTGGGTAACTATGTCGGTATCCAGGAAGCGCCGGGTGTGATGTACGGCAAGCTGGTGTCTATTCCGGACGCGCTGATGTGGCGTTACTTCGAACTGTTGAGCTTCCGCTCGATGGACGAAATCAATGCGCTGCGTGCGGATGTCGAGGCGGGTGCTAATCCTCGCGATGTGAAGATTAAGCTG
>NZ_JBEOPP010000359.1:0-263 GCF_040310185.1 Shewanella sp. T24-MNA-CIBAN-0130
TGACGACAAGAGTGAGCACACCAAACCAACTCGCTCAGGTTAGCACGCAAAAGCAGGCATTAACCTACCATACTGATCCACGAAAACTGTATCAGCAAGTGACTAATAATGCGCCTCATACCATGCTGTTAGAATCAGCAGAGGTCGAAAGTAAAGACCATTTAAAAAGCATCGTACTCACTCATGCGGCAATGATGATACGTTGCGACGGTTATCAGCTCAGCTTCAGCGCATTAACTCAAAATGGTGCAGCGTTATTAACG
>NZ_JBEOPP010000360.1:0-263 GCF_040310185.1 Shewanella sp. T24-MNA-CIBAN-0130
ATTTAATGAATGGCAATCCTCCGCAACAGGGCTGGCAAGGGTTGTTTGAACAAGGTGAGAAGGTGCGCTTACGCTTTATAAATAGTTCTGCTATGACCATATTTGATGTGCGTATACCGGGTCTCAAAATGAGTGTTGTCGCCAGTGATGGTCAGAACATTCAACCGGTATCTGTGGATGAATTTCGAATCGGTGTTGCTGAAACCTATGATGTGGTTATTGAGCCAGAGGTTGATAATGCCTATTGTATTTTCGCTCAAAGT
>NZ_JBEOPP010000361.1:0-263 GCF_040310185.1 Shewanella sp. T24-MNA-CIBAN-0130
GCCCCATTCCTGTTGGGCATGCTGGCGATAAAACCGCGCCACCGGATCGTCGGCGTCAGCGAGCGCCACCAGCAGCGGCGAGATGTCACGCAGGGCCGAAAACGGTGGCTGGTCGTACAGCGCAAAAGCGTTGGCGGCGGCGTCGAGACGTCGCAGTTGCGCCGGTAAATCGGCGATCGTCGCACCGTCGAGCAGCACAAACGCCTGCTGCTCAGCCCACGGCAAACCTTCAGGCCAATCCGTCAAAAGGCTCATGCCTGGGC
>NZ_JBEOPP010000362.1:0-263 GCF_040310185.1 Shewanella sp. T24-MNA-CIBAN-0130
TATCAATATCTCCCTCTTTCAGACGTTCAAGCAGTTCTCTGCGGCGCTTTCCTTTCACTGAACTCGTCAAAAGAGCAATATTTAGCCCCCACTTTTCAAATAACTGATACAGTGAATCGGCATGCTGTTCAGCCAAAATTTCAGTTGGCACCATCAGCGCACCTTGAAAGCCGGATAAATGAGCGGCATAAAGGGCAATTGCCGCTACAGCTGTTTTCCCCGATCCAACATCCCCTTGAAGAAGCCGGTTCATTCGGTACGGG
>NZ_JBEOPP010000363.1:0-263 GCF_040310185.1 Shewanella sp. T24-MNA-CIBAN-0130
GTGTTACAACGATTAGCCAGAGACGGTTGGTTAACAATCCAACATGGTAAACCCACTCGCGTTAATAATTTTTGGGAAACGTCAGGATTAAACATTCTTGAAACACTGGCACGTTTAGATGAAGATAAAATGCCAGAGCTAACCGATCAGTTACTCTCAGCACGTACTAATATCAGCGCAATTTATACCCGTGCAGCTATAAAACTTGCACCAGAGCGTGTTATCGAAATTTTATCACAAAGCGATGAATTAGAAGATAGCGC
>NZ_JBEOPP010000364.1:0-263 GCF_040310185.1 Shewanella sp. T24-MNA-CIBAN-0130
GAATTAGGTTGAATCCCGCGTAAATAATGGGGTTAGCTAGTGTTGAAGAAAGTTTGAGCGTAAAAGAGTCAATAAGTACAAGCGTATTTGGTGATCGAGCTTTTAAATTCACAGATTAATTTTAAAAGGTTTAACAACCGTAAATAAATGGGGTTATAGCGGGATTGGGTGACGGGTTTTAAATCCACAGAATAATTTTAAAAATAACGATTCAAATGAGTATTTAAATAATTAGAGAGGCACTTTATACCCTCTGTATTTTT
>NZ_JBEOPP010000365.1:0-263 GCF_040310185.1 Shewanella sp. T24-MNA-CIBAN-0130
CAACTACTCAAGTAATAAGAGAGTATGCTTTAAAAAAGAAGAAGATAAACATTACGTTCGAAAAATTCCAAACTAAAATTGGATATCAGGATATAACAAAATGTATTTAGTATTTCAAGCTGTTTAAAATAAAGCATTACAATAAAGTTAGCCCACGCATAGGTGTATGTGTTGTCTTGAATTATGCCTCTTAGCGGCAGTAGTAAAGGAATGATAGGAAAAAACAATGACACCCAACTAGTATTACCGTCTAGAGGGGGTAC
>NZ_JBEOPP010000366.1:0-262 GCF_040310185.1 Shewanella sp. T24-MNA-CIBAN-0130
GCGTTGAGGAGTTGCTATAGGTTAAAGACTCCATCGCTGCGGCCACATACGCCTGATTATCATCAGGCAGCAAGCGCTGATACATTGGAAGGTTTTCACGTAATCGGTTACCGGCTTCAACATGCTGGTTCATATAGCGACCCAAATAATCCATGACTTCAGGATTATCCGCTGCTAATCGAGTTAACGTCGCACCATCCGTGTTCCTTTGTCCTGATAGACTGTAGCTGGCCTGATCAAGCTCACTAAAGCGGTTTGATGC
>NZ_JBEOPP010000367.1:0-262 GCF_040310185.1 Shewanella sp. T24-MNA-CIBAN-0130
GACCAATGTATTTATTGATTTCTGTTTGGAATTTTTGATTAAAGTCTTTCCCGAGTTCCCTTGCATTTTGTTCTAATATCATCATTTGGGCTTTAGGATATTTTGCTTGTGCGCCAATTCTTACTTTCTCTAATGCATCTTGAAGTTTATGAGCGGCTTTAGCAAAGCTACTTAATCTTGTATCTAAGGCAGTTGATGCTGCGCCTATGGCTCCTATGCTTTCATTGCGCACCATGGGTGCTAACTCAGCTTGATAAAAATC
>NZ_JBEOPP010000368.1:0-262 GCF_040310185.1 Shewanella sp. T24-MNA-CIBAN-0130
TTCCGCCTGATTTTTCGGCTTGCGGATGTGTGTTGTCGCCTCAGCCAATTCAACATTAACTAAGTCAGTTTTTTCCCGATTATCTCACCCGCTTTGATGGTGATTAACCTGACAACCTTCGCTGCGCCTCACGCGCTAGCATGGTTAGCAGTGGTACGAGCCCCACAAACATTAACCGCCCATTAGCACACTGTGGACAGCACCAGTGCCCTAGCGTTTCAGTTGTTGCGTTGATGTCTTTAAGGGGGTTACTACCAAGCTG
>NZ_JBEOPP010000369.1:0-262 GCF_040310185.1 Shewanella sp. T24-MNA-CIBAN-0130
CCCATTAGCGTTACTAGTAGGCTTCTATCTAAACCTAAAGCGTTAACAACTGCGTTTAGTTGTGCATTCTCCGCATTACCTTTGTAGTCGTTGATGTAGTCCCTAAAGCTATGGCCTTCAATTATCTCAGCATCGCCGCGTTGCAAGTCGTGCAAGAAGAGCTTAGCGTACCTTTGTTCACCTTGAGTTAACGATGAAAATGATCGATGCAACTCGTTAAGCGTGAGTTCGATACTAGCCTGATCTTGATGTTGATTAAGCT
>NZ_JBEOPP010000370.1:0-262 GCF_040310185.1 Shewanella sp. T24-MNA-CIBAN-0130
GCATGTAGCTATAAAATGGCGTTCGGGTGCTTTTGATATCAGTAAAGCACTCAGTTATGCCAGTGCTTTTATACTCCTTATCTTCTCAGTCTATATCGTCGTGGGCGAATACGATCACGACTTTGTGAATAACGATGAAGTTTTCAGCCATAACTATTTCTTAGCACAAGGACTACTGGTACTTGCCAGCTTATACGCGCTCTACCTTATTCTCAAACGTTACGATATCAAGTTACTATCAAAATCTGGTGTTATTATCATC
>NZ_JBEOPP010000371.1:0-262 GCF_040310185.1 Shewanella sp. T24-MNA-CIBAN-0130
CATTTGCTGTTAGTGCTGATACGTGGTGAATCCCATTTATTTTCATTGTGTACACTCCTATTATAAAATATCTCGAATTCAAGATAATATCCTTATGAATAAAATAGGTCATTTTAGAAGAAAAGTCAACCATTCGACTGCATCTTTATTGGATGTTCGGTTTTCGCCCATTAAATTAACATTACATCAAAAATATTCTTCTATTGTTCGCTTTTAAGATAACATTCATCCTAATATCTCCAATAAACGAACACTTTTAAAT
>NZ_JBEOPP010000372.1:0-262 GCF_040310185.1 Shewanella sp. T24-MNA-CIBAN-0130
GTATGACGGTACGTGCTTTGGGACCCAGATCTAAATTTAGTTGAGCGACAGTTTGTGGAACGTTCATCGATTTGTCCTCTTGACAATAATGCCTGATACTGACACCATATCAAACCGTACGGTACAGTTCAATTGCTTGATTCAATTTTAAGAAGTAGACGCTAAATGTTTCGTTGAGTGATGCCTTAGTGCTAACCAACGATTTTTTATTGCCTTTGCATTGAACCGAGCGGTACAGTTTAGTTTTGATTGTGGATTAACG
>NZ_JBEOPP010000373.1:0-262 GCF_040310185.1 Shewanella sp. T24-MNA-CIBAN-0130
GCGCTAGGCAAGCTTGATGAATCAGGCGTTGTTTATATTGGTGCTGAAGTTAAAAGCGGCGATATTCTAGTAGGTAAAGTGACTCCGAAAGGCGAAACGCAATTAACCCCTGAAGAGAAGCTACTACGAGCGATCTTCGGCGAAAAAGCGTCTGACGTTAAAGACAGCTCTTTACGTGTACCAAATTCTGTAACTGGTACTGTAATTGACGTGCAAGTTTTCACCCGTGATGGTGTTGAAAAAGATAAGCGTGCGTTAGAAG
>NZ_JBEOPP010000374.1:0-262 GCF_040310185.1 Shewanella sp. T24-MNA-CIBAN-0130
CGCATACACTGCGTGAAAAGGGCGTTTTTAATATGCTGCTGACCGATGGCGTATTTGTTTTAGCTTACTGTACCAATAACTTACATTACATAACTCGCCGTGCGCCCTTTGGAAAAGCGACCTTGATTGATGCTGACATGGTGGTCGATTTTAACGAAGAAACCACGCCCAACGATATTGTTAGTGTTATAGCAACAAAACCACTGACTAACGACGAGCGCTGGAAAAAAATGCAGCCGGGTGAGTTTGTATTATTTAAGAT
>NZ_JBEOPP010000375.1:0-262 GCF_040310185.1 Shewanella sp. T24-MNA-CIBAN-0130
GGCTTATAGAGTGCGTATAGCGCTTAACTTAAAAGCAATCGATCATGAACTTGCTATTGTTAACCTTTTAAAATCGGAGCAGCTTGGGAAAGAATACTTAGCGACTAACCCGCAAGGCTTACTACCGGCACTTGAAACCAATGATGGTGTTTTAGCACAATCGCTTGCAATACTTGAGTGGCTAGATGAAACTTATCCGCAATCGCCATTAATTACAGGGACTGCGTGGCAAAAGTCGCAAATAAGAAACTTAAGCTTTGCC
>NZ_JBEOPP010000376.1:0-262 GCF_040310185.1 Shewanella sp. T24-MNA-CIBAN-0130
GTTAAAAGGTATGGTATCAGGCCTGGATCCGCATTCAGAGTATTTCACAAAAAGTGAATTGGTTGACTTCAATGAGCTGACTTCCGGAAATTATGCGGGGATTGGTGTAGAAGTTGAAATGAGAGACAACCATTTGATAATCGTTACACCGGTTGATGCTTCGGCGGCAGCGGAAGCGGGAATTTTACCGGGCGATGTTATTATTAAGATTGATTATACGTTAATTACAGATCTGGGCATGCAAGATATTGTGACACTTATG
>NZ_JBEOPP010000377.1:0-261 GCF_040310185.1 Shewanella sp. T24-MNA-CIBAN-0130
ACATAGGTGATCACCGGCACTTGACCGTTGTAATTAGCCACTGGTGTAAATCTGTATGCGCCATTGGCGATTAATGTAAAGCTACCGACACCTGCAATTATCACCGCTTGACCTAAGGTCAATGGGCCAGTAACGCCGTCTATGCTGAAGCTTTGTACCGTCACCGGACCATCAACTGAGCTGGTGCCGGTTAATAAACTGCCCCTGGTTGCGCGGCTGTCTTCTGCCACTGAAATCACTTAGTTCGCGTCAGTGAAATTA
>NZ_JBEOPP010000378.1:0-261 GCF_040310185.1 Shewanella sp. T24-MNA-CIBAN-0130
AGATAAAGGTGTGGTATTCAACTACCATGGCTACCCAAACACCATCAAAAAGCTTGTATTTGATTATAAAGGTAACCGTCGCTTCCGTATTAAAGGTTATGAAGAAGAAGGTTCAACGACTACACCATTTGATATGGGTGTGCGTAATGGTACTTCTCGCTATCATTTAGTTATCGATATGGCATATAAGTTGTTCCAGCAAGGCGTAATTGATGAATCACAACATGTGACCATCACGACCGATATGTTACAACGCTTGGT
>NZ_JBEOPP010000379.1:0-261 GCF_040310185.1 Shewanella sp. T24-MNA-CIBAN-0130
TTACAGTACAAGGCCAATCAGTGACTCTAGCTTACGGATATCCGCGTCATACCTCAGCAGGTATCATCAGGATGATTAACATTGCCGACAACGGTAGCGGTGGTGAATTTAACATCACAACATACGATGTTAATAATCGAAGCGGGTTACGTATTCGTCCTAATGCGGATTATGCTGCGAATAAATGTGAAATTAGATACTCTCAGCCACAAGTTGCAGGAGAGTCACCTTTAGTTGTCGTCGATATTGACGAGTGTTAAG
>NZ_JBEOPP010000380.1:0-261 GCF_040310185.1 Shewanella sp. T24-MNA-CIBAN-0130
GTTTTGTCATAGTGTTGTAAACGCACTTTGCGAGACAGGTTTTTATCAAACCAACCCGGCTTTAATGTCGAGCTGAAATGTGGATACAGAGTTAAGCCTTCATTTTGAATATTAAAATCAAAATGATAGTCAATAATTCCGCCATCTCGATACATACCTTGAGGGCAGTCAGCAATGTCTTTTATGCCTTGCATCACCATAGGGATCGAGCCAGACGCTAATAGCGCTGCTTTGATATTACGCTGGCTTAATGCCATAGAC
>NZ_JBEOPP010000381.1:0-261 GCF_040310185.1 Shewanella sp. T24-MNA-CIBAN-0130
TTACTAGCCTCATGTTCATGACAGGTATGTTTGAACATGAATTACTTTGGCTAAATAGTCTTACCCTTACTATCAATCAGCTTTGTCTTGATTGCTAATGCTATATAAGATTAATACCTTAATACCTTACTACCTAGGTTCAGATAATATATTTCCGCTTCAATTATCCCATTTTTGCAATTATATTTCCAATTTTCGTCTATATCTTCATCAATAACAAGCTTATAAACTTTAGTCATTACCTCAAACCCTCTCTATTTA
>NZ_JBEOPP010000382.1:0-261 GCF_040310185.1 Shewanella sp. T24-MNA-CIBAN-0130
CTTGAATGCGCCTTCGCAGCGGATGTCGGCATGTTCGCGCCGGATGGCGCGCGCACTCCGCCCGGCCGGCACCCGCGACCCTGCGGGAGAAATCGTGAATACCGGCCGCCCGATGTCCGCAACACGTGCGCAACCGTGCATGTCGCGCACCGCCCCGCCCACCTGTCCGGAGGCTTTCCAGCATCGTGGCAATCGTTGTGTACGTTCAAATCGGCCCCGCATGGAACCGCAATCGCGGCCGCGCCGCGCGCGACGCGACCG
>NZ_JBEOPP010000383.1:0-261 GCF_040310185.1 Shewanella sp. T24-MNA-CIBAN-0130
GGGTGTAGGTTGTTTTGCAGCATGCGATAAGGCGCTACGGTCAGCCAGCTTTTGCAATTTAATGTGCTACCAGTCGGCGCGGCGATTTCGCGGCTCTCATCACGGCGGGTAGGTTTGTTGCTATCGGTATCAGTAGTCATGGTCAAATCCTTATGAAATCTTTTTAGACAATAAAGTAATCAAGGTAAGCGTTTTACAGTCAGTCTATAAATTCGGCGAAATATCGATTAGATGACGCAGATTTTTAGCACTACTGTAAAG
>NZ_JBEOPP010000384.1:0-261 GCF_040310185.1 Shewanella sp. T24-MNA-CIBAN-0130
GGCTATTCCAGTGCTTTGTGGATACGAGAACGAGCTTACAACTCGATGCGATGTCAGAGCTAAGAATCATTTTAAAAAAACTTCAATCAAACGCGAAACTTACATACTAAAAGTGACTTCTTACCTTATCTCGGAACGCTTTACCAAATGTAGAGTGATCATTACGCTCATAACGGATTCTACCAGCAACAATGCATGGTGATATGTGTAACTTACTTGCAAGTTTTTGCACGCAATCAACATCTTTCACTTCAAGTAAAC
>NZ_JBEOPP010000385.1:0-261 GCF_040310185.1 Shewanella sp. T24-MNA-CIBAN-0130
ACCCGGCCGTGCAGATCGCTGCGGCAATCGGACGTCCCGACGTGCATGCTGGCGAGCTGCCGGTCGCGTACGTGCAGTTGAAAGCCGGCGCAACGGCAACCGAGACGGAGCTCGACACGTTCATACGCGGCATGATCGGCGAGCGCGCCGCGATACCGAAGCGGATCCATATCGTCGATACGATGCCGCTCACGGCGGTCGGCAAGATCTTCAAGCCCGAACTCAAACGATGGGAGACGTTCGACGCGCTGGTCTCCGCGC
>NZ_JBEOPP010000386.1:0-260 GCF_040310185.1 Shewanella sp. T24-MNA-CIBAN-0130
TTGGTCTGGTGTGGGTGAATCGCCACGACGTTAGTGGCCGTAGGCCATATTCTAATAGCCCGTGCAGGGTGGAACCTTGCGATCTTAATCTGGTGTGAGTGAACCGCCACGACGTTAGTGGCCGCAGGCCATAATCTAATAGCCCGTGCAGGGTGGAACCTTGCGATCTTCAGCGTTAGTGGCCGCAGGCCATAATACAACAACTAGCGACCACGTATGCTATTTGCCGGCCGCTATTGGACGCGCAGCATCCCCGCCCC
>NZ_JBEOPP010000387.1:0-260 GCF_040310185.1 Shewanella sp. T24-MNA-CIBAN-0130
TGCATGCAATCCAAAAAATGGGTTGGGCGATTCAATAGGGAAGTCTGAACCATTGGCGATGACGGCATTAGCGTTTAACAGCTTGCGCCACGCATAAGCACCGGCCAAGCGGGCTTTACCTAAACGGTTTTCGGCCATATTTTTGTCGCTGGTGGCGTGGGTTGCTTGAATCGATGCGATAACCCCAAGTTGGGCAAAGCGCGGTATGTCGGCTAAATCGAGAATTTGTGCATGTTCAATGCGATGGCGTAATGCTTTTG
>NZ_JBEOPP010000388.1:0-260 GCF_040310185.1 Shewanella sp. T24-MNA-CIBAN-0130
GATTAAAGTCGAGCGGATGGCGTCCTTGGGCCAGTTTTCTTTTGGCTTCGTTGTCCCATAATTTTTTGAATTGACTATACTTTTGGGTGAAGTTAGCCGCCATGGGGGAGTCGACGATAATGTCGATGTTTTGCCACATTGGGTTGTGCTTATTACGGTAAATAATCTGTTCAAATTCGTACAGTAGCTCTTGGGTTCTGCCGATGCTAAATGCGGGGATGAGTACCACTCCATTATCTTTTACGGCTTTCTCGATGAGG
>NZ_JBEOPP010000389.1:0-260 GCF_040310185.1 Shewanella sp. T24-MNA-CIBAN-0130
GTGATAACCCTCGTTTAGCCGGAGTTGCACAAAAGGCATTAATGACGCAACGAGAACGGCAACTGCAACAGCATTTAGATTCGCTTGATGCCGAAGATGTTCCGTTGCACGTGATATGGAGTAAGTATCTTTTTGAGCATGCTTGTGATCACTCAGCGCGTCATGGTTTTGATCTTATGGTCAAGGCGGTCCATCATGCTGATTATTATTTGCCTACCGATTGGCAGTTAATTCGCCATACTAAAATGCCACTATTACTG
>NZ_JBEOPP010000390.1:0-260 GCF_040310185.1 Shewanella sp. T24-MNA-CIBAN-0130
GCTTTACGCTCATCCCGTTGATATGCGCAAGCAATTTGATGGGTTAGCCGCATTGGCGCAATCAAAACTCAAGCGACCAGCCAGCAGTGGTGAGTTGTTTGTGTTTATCAATAAGCGGCGAACTCACATCAAAATTCTTTACTATAGTCGTGGCGGTTACTGTTTATGGAGCAAACGCCTTGAGCAAGGTCAGTTTCATCGCGTTACCAGTGATGAAGATAAAATGTCACTCAACTGGGCGCAATTACAGTGTTTAATTG
>NZ_JBEOPP010000391.1:0-260 GCF_040310185.1 Shewanella sp. T24-MNA-CIBAN-0130
GCCTATTATCAGCCAACCAAGAACGTGCAAGGCGCTTGGAATGAGCACGAGCAACATATGGCACCAGCGACAGGGCTGTTGACCTATGAGCTCAGTCATTTTAAACCACAAAATAATATGCGTGTGGCTCGTATCAGTCTCGATATTTTGGGACTCATTCCGCTCAGCGATTTTACGATTACGACTCGTTGTATTCGCCCCGGCAAAACGATCGAGCTGATAGAAGCGGTTATGAGTAGTCGGGGTCGAGACTGTATTAT
>NZ_JBEOPP010000392.1:0-260 GCF_040310185.1 Shewanella sp. T24-MNA-CIBAN-0130
TTTATACACAGAATGAAGCGGACGCTATCACTGCAGCCTTTAAAGACTGGCAGTTTTTTGGTCGCGTTGATATCCTATATAAAAATACCAAACAGACCTTAATCAGTATCGATGAACATGGCACAACTGAAGCGCCGCTACTGACTATTGAGGCCAGCGCTGATTACCAACAATTACTAGCCACGCATGCATTGACGGTCATTGCCAAATTAGAAGCTGACAAAACCGAGTTACCATGGTTTGATGATGCTATCTTAGCG
>NZ_JBEOPP010000393.1:0-260 GCF_040310185.1 Shewanella sp. T24-MNA-CIBAN-0130
GTGCAACTTTGCGTATTCCGTTGCCTTCGTTAACTGAAGAACGTCGTAAAGACTTTATCAAAGTGGTACGTAACGAAGCGGAAAATGGTCGTATTGCCATTCGTAACGTTCGTCGCGACGCAATCAGTGAAGTCAAGAAGCTTGAAAAAGCAAAAGCATGTACTGAAGATGATGTTCGCCGTAGTGAAGATGAAGTGCAGAAGCACACTGATTCATCAATCAAAAACATTGATCAAATACTAGCAGCGAAAGAAAAAGAG
>NZ_JBEOPP010000394.1:0-260 GCF_040310185.1 Shewanella sp. T24-MNA-CIBAN-0130
GTAGAAGGTATGGCTAGCGAAGGCCATCCGTACACTGGCTTTTTGTATGCAGGCTTGATGATAGATGAGACAGGCACACCAAAGGTTATTGAATATAACTGTCGTTTTGGCGACCCTGAAACACAACCTATGATGCTACGCTTACAATCAGACTTAGTTGAATTGATTGAAGCTGCTAACCGTGTAGAGCTTGATAAAACCACCATTGAGTTTGATTCACGCGCTGCAGTAGGTGTTGTTTTAGCCGCTAAAGGCTACCC
>NZ_JBEOPP010000395.1:0-260 GCF_040310185.1 Shewanella sp. T24-MNA-CIBAN-0130
ATTGATATAATTTTATTATAAGTTTTTTTCTTTTATATTTTTTTTTTAGGTTTCTTCTGTAAATTGTATTGATAGATGTTAAGTTTTTTAGTGTTTTAAGTTATTTATGTTATTGTGTTTTGTTTTATTTTTTTTTTTTTTTTTTATATTTTTAAATGATATTTTGTGTGCTTTATTGGTTTTTAAGTTTACTGATTTTTTGTTTTTTTTATCTTAAAAGCATGTTTACGTTATTGTTTATCTATAATTTAGATGTGTAA
>NZ_JBEOPP010000396.1:0-259 GCF_040310185.1 Shewanella sp. T24-MNA-CIBAN-0130
GCCTCTAGCATTCCATCAAATAATCGCGACATAGTACCAAAATCCCAGACCTCACAGGCAACCCAAATAGGTAAAGGCAGCCCATACTTCGCTTTATTATGCTTAACAAACTCTTCTTTTGAACGGCTTATTAGTTTAGCGTGGCCACTGAGCCAGTCGTGATGTTTTGTTACACCTTTGCGCCCATCAAGTACTTCGCTAAAATCGGGAAATAAACAATCAGCTTTTAAATAGGCAAAGGGGTTTTTCTCACCAAGTG
>NZ_JBEOPP010000397.1:0-259 GCF_040310185.1 Shewanella sp. T24-MNA-CIBAN-0130
TGCCTTTCTCGATCTCGATCAATTTCAAGTGGTAAATGACCTTAGTGGTCATCAAGCGGGTGATGTGTTGCTGCAACAAGTGGCGACTCGCTTAAAACAATTATTACGTAAAGACGATGTGGTTGCGCGTTTAGGCGGCGATGAGTTTGGCTTATTGATGCATTATTCTGATACCGCATCGGCGCAACAAGTGGCAAAACGAATTTGCCAACAGTTGTTTGATCATGAATTTACTTGGAAAGGTATCAAACACAACATT
>NZ_JBEOPP010000398.1:0-259 GCF_040310185.1 Shewanella sp. T24-MNA-CIBAN-0130
CGGAGAAGCTGCGGGTCAGCTCCTCGATCGCGAACACGATGCCGGCGAGCGGCGTATTGAATGCGGCCGACAGCCCGGCCGCCGCGCCGGCCAGCACCAGCTGGCGTTCGATCTGCGCGTTCGAGCGCGGGTAGAAGCGCCGCAGGTTGAACATCAGCGCCGCGCCGACCTGTACCGTCGGCCCTTCGCGACCGATCGTGAAGCCGCCGAGGATGCCGAGGAACGAGATCAGTATCTTGCCGAACAGGATGCGCAGCGT
>NZ_JBEOPP010000399.1:0-258 GCF_040310185.1 Shewanella sp. T24-MNA-CIBAN-0130
TGCTGAATTAGGTGATGTACGGCGCACTAAACGCCTGATAAAAATAAGTCATCAAATGGCGAGTAACATAGGAAGTTATATTGTGAACGCGTCTGGCTCACAGGCATCTATTGAAGGCGCATATCGCTTTCTTCGTAATGATAAAGTTGACGCTGATAACATCGCTACCGCCGGTTTGAATTCGCTGTTACCTGCACTAACACTGTCAAATACAATCCTTGCGCTAGAAGATACATCAACATTGTGTTACCGACACAA
>NZ_JBEOPP010000400.1:0-258 GCF_040310185.1 Shewanella sp. T24-MNA-CIBAN-0130
GGTTTCCAGACAAATTTGCATATCTACCGCCTTTAAGGCCGTAAATAATAATTCGGAAAGCTGATTTTTTTGAGTCTACAAAACACTGTTTAAGCGCTCTATTCTAACACTAAGGTTATGCTCCCGGTCAGTACGACCTCCATGGAAGGAGGAAGTGCTAGAAAATGTCGGGAACATTTTCAGTAAAACCCATCTGGGTTGTATGGTTAAGCCTCACGGGTCATTAGTACAAGTTAGCTCAACGCCTCACAACGCTTA
>NZ_JBEOPP010000401.1:0-258 GCF_040310185.1 Shewanella sp. T24-MNA-CIBAN-0130
GTATCAAGCAGACCCATGCGACGACCAAAGCGAACCGTTAGATTTAAGTAATGTAGGCAGCGTGGTTGCACCATCAAGAGGTTACCCTGAAAACCTAACTAACGAGACAATAGATGCAAGGCAGCAGGATAGTCTTGTTAATGCGCGTGATAAAAAAGCTGAAATCGCTCAATACTTACGTAAACAAAAAATTGAACGTGAAATTAGAAACCTCGAAAAAGAAAGGACAAAAGCGTTCAAAGATCGTGATGACAAAAT
>NZ_JBEOPP010000402.1:0-258 GCF_040310185.1 Shewanella sp. T24-MNA-CIBAN-0130
GCTCTGTTCAAGTGTTGATTCTTCGGCTTCACTTGCGTGTAGATCGAAGGCTGCCACTGTCGTCATTAACACGGCAATAAAACCGAGTCGGTGAATGATTGATTGCATAGTATTCCTGTTAACCTAGTAAATTATTATTATGTGTTTTAATACTTTTTTAATGCCAATTTATTGGATCTAGCTGATAAAACTGGCTCAATTCTTTATACAATTGTTGATGCTGTTGGTTAAACTCCACGGGTCGTTCAAAAAACGTTT
>NZ_JBEOPP010000403.1:0-258 GCF_040310185.1 Shewanella sp. T24-MNA-CIBAN-0130
GTACTGCAGCAGCAGATACAAGCAGACCTAAAAACAGCGATACCATGAGTTCTATTAATGTAAATCCCATTTGGCGTTTCCGACAATCTTGAAGCATTGAGATTCTCATTAATAAGCCTCCATTATCAGACAATGCGACCCTACTTTGTAGGAACCACTACTGTTGCCACAAGCATTGTCTTCACTGTCATCTAAAACAGGTATTGTTTTACCCCACGAAGTAATAATGCATTGTCTAGCATTTATATCAGCCATATC
>NZ_JBEOPP010000404.1:0-258 GCF_040310185.1 Shewanella sp. T24-MNA-CIBAN-0130
TGGATTAAAACCAAGGCTTTTAGCCTTCTCTAGGGTCGCTGTTATATAGAGACCTCCTTCAAATATAATTTCATCAGGAGTGAAATTAATATTTAAGGCGCAATCAAGGCCCAAGCGCGCAGCGAGTTCCAAAGCCTTTTCTCGGTTATATTGGTCAAAAGACATCAGGTTCGACTTATTTATTTTATTAAAAATAAAGCCCGGGGGTTCATTATTAACTCCCCTTAGTAATACATCATAAGAAACGATAGTTTCGCG
>NZ_JBEOPP010000405.1:0-258 GCF_040310185.1 Shewanella sp. T24-MNA-CIBAN-0130
GGGGTCAACCACTCCAGACAAGATAATAATAGAGGCAGTAGCGGTACAAATAACCAAGGTATCCATAAAGACCCCGAGCATCTGCATAAATCCTTGCACTGCTGGATGATCGGGATGACTTTTGGCCGTTGCCGCCGCATTGGGTGCGGAGCCCATACCGGCTTCGTTAGAAAACAAACCGCGTTTGATACCGTTGATCATCGCCTGAGCGATACCGTAACCGATGACCCCGCCCGCTGCTTGCTCAAAGCCAAAGGC
>NZ_JBEOPP010000406.1:0-258 GCF_040310185.1 Shewanella sp. T24-MNA-CIBAN-0130
GTCAAAACCTATGCGAGCAGGCGTTTAATGAGGGCAGTCATGACAATTTAACGATGATAATACTCGGTATAAAGACGCAATTACTCCATAAAAAAAAGACAGGCGACGGTGATCATACTAACGACAGTAGTGACAATGTAAATAATGACAATGGTAATAATGACCCGTTTGCCCTTCACGATATCTATCGTTATCAGTTATTAACGGGCTTAGACGTTGGCGCACGGATCGATGGCTTCACAGTCGTTGAGGTGATAG
>NZ_JBEOPP010000407.1:0-258 GCF_040310185.1 Shewanella sp. T24-MNA-CIBAN-0130
GATCGGCGATGAGCAGATCAAGTTGTTCCTCGATTTCGAGCCGGTCGACGCCACTTCGCCGTCGCTGCACAAACTGATCAAGGCCTACCGCGGCTTGCGCATCGATGATTTCGAGCGATTCCTGACGTTTTTCGTCGAGGCCGGGCATGACCTCGAGGGCACGGATGCGCAGGGAAATGACTTCGTTGGGGTGATCAAGTATCAGCGCAACGCGGCCGAATACATCGAGCTGATCAAAAAAGCTCGCGGTTAAGATCT
>NZ_JBEOPP010000408.1:0-257 GCF_040310185.1 Shewanella sp. T24-MNA-CIBAN-0130
GGCTATAACAACGGCTAGGCGCTAGAGCGCTTCGCTGCTAGAAACTATAAAAGCGATAGCAATAGATAACGGCGATGACAATAGATAACGGCGATGAAAAGCAATAACAAGAGGTAAAGGCGGTAACGGCTGTTTGTCATGGTCAAGTGAGCCTGTAAATAATTTTCTGTAGGACGCAGTCCACCCTAACTACTAGGTTCTTAGCCGCCGTTTCCATGAGAGCAGCGTTCGCCTACCATCGCTCAGCATCGCTTGCC
>NZ_JBEOPP010000409.1:0-257 GCF_040310185.1 Shewanella sp. T24-MNA-CIBAN-0130
CCCCAGAAACGGTGCGATTACGATTGTCTGTCATCGTTTCAACCATGACCGCAGTACCACCTGGACCATAGCCTTCATAAATAATGGTTTCTAGTTGCTGACCATCTATCTCACCGGCACCGCGTTTTATGGCGCGTTCAACGGTATCACGGGTCATATTATTGGATAAGGCTTTATCAACTGCAGCGCGTAATCTGGGGTTAGCATCAACATCTGAACCGCCTTCGCGAGCTGCTACAGTAAGCTCTCGAATAAAT
>NZ_JBEOPP010000410.1:0-257 GCF_040310185.1 Shewanella sp. T24-MNA-CIBAN-0130
TGCCAGAGGAGCTTGCTGCTCGGTGTTTTGAAGCCTGTATCAACGAGCATCAAACAATCAAAAACAGTTTCTTAGTCGGCGGTTTGAGTAATAATAACTTAATTTATCCTGAGCTAAAGCACACGTTACACGCCAATGAAGCGATTAACCATTATTTTCAACTATTAGGTTATGCGCTTCATCAACTAGAAAAATAAGCTATTGTTTAGCTTAGTTATTTATCGTCACTGATACGGCTTGCTACCGCACTATTCTGA
>NZ_JBEOPP010000411.1:0-257 GCF_040310185.1 Shewanella sp. T24-MNA-CIBAN-0130
GGTGAAGCAGCTTTATCTGTCGATAACGCAATGACTTTATTGACGTTATTCGCAATTGCCGCTTTTATAACGTTTTCTGCACCATAAATATTAGTTTTAATGCATTCCATAGGGTTGTATTCTGCTGCAGGAACTTGCTTTAATGCTGCAGCGTGGATCACATAATCAACCCCTCTAAAAGCTTGCATTAATCTATCACCATCTCTGACATCACCAAGAAAGTAGCGCATACAAGGGTCGTTAAACTTCTGCTGCAT
>NZ_JBEOPP010000412.1:0-257 GCF_040310185.1 Shewanella sp. T24-MNA-CIBAN-0130
GGCTTGGCGTTATCTAAAGAATCTGGTGAAGTGATGCAAGAGATCCAACAAGGTGCACAAGAAGTTGTAAATGCGATTGGGCAATTTACCAGTGAACTTAAAGCTAACGGTTAGATTAGCTTCGTCCTTATTCTAAAGCGGGCACTTTCAATGGTATCCGCTTTAATCTTACTACCCTCAATATACCCCTTGAAACCCATCTAATAATTTCAAATATAACAACTATACCTCTATTAACTCATTAATCAGTATGAAAT
>NZ_JBEOPP010000413.1:0-257 GCF_040310185.1 Shewanella sp. T24-MNA-CIBAN-0130
GTGCATATCAGTCGCAAGCGTTTATCTTTCGTTGTCAGTTACCGCAATGCGCGCAAATACAGCTTAGTGATGAACACAGCGAATATGCTTACGTTGCTGTTGCTGAATTATCGACGATTCAGCAACAGCGGGTGAACGAGTGTTTATCGTTCAGTGGTGTGGTTCGCAGCGCAGCTTTCTAACGCGGCGTTATGCCATGTTGTTAGCATTTGCATGACATCCACAGAGTCACTGAGCTGTACTAAGGGTCTTGGTAC
>NZ_JBEOPP010000414.1:0-257 GCF_040310185.1 Shewanella sp. T24-MNA-CIBAN-0130
GCCATATGCCCACCACCATGAAGGTAAACAATAACGGGTAAGACCTTATTGGGAATTGGATGGTAAATTCGTACCGGAACATTGTATTGTTCGTTTAATACCAGGTCGTCACCAATCCAAGCTATTTCTGGGATATCAGTTATTAAACCTCTCGTTAAATTAGCTAACCCTTCACGTGCATTTGTTGCTGTTGGCTTAAATCCTTCTTCGACTAATATAGCCATCTGTTTATTAAAATTATCGAGCCAAGGCTGTAG
>NZ_JBEOPP010000415.1:0-257 GCF_040310185.1 Shewanella sp. T24-MNA-CIBAN-0130
GTGTCGATGTCGCAAGCGGTGGGGTCGTAGATAGCCCCGTGGACTTTTTCACGGCGCAGGATCGGCAAGCGTGCACAGGCTTCGTCGGCCGTCAGTCGCTGCACCTGCTCTACGGTGGCCTTGGCGCTCAGGTACTGGCTGTCGAGTTCGGCCGGGTCGCCGTTGAAATCCACGGTCATTTCGCCTCGGGGCGTCAGCAGTGGGTGTTCGCAGAAGCCTGCGGGTGGCTGGTCGAAGAAGGTCCGGCTGGCCAAGGT
>NZ_JBEOPP010000416.1:0-257 GCF_040310185.1 Shewanella sp. T24-MNA-CIBAN-0130
TGCTTACACAGCCAGTTAACAGTACCAGCACAATTAACATTAACGACTTCATAGCTTATCTCCTAATACGGTATAACGACTGTCGCCCTTATTTTCGTGGCGATACAGTAAACCATTACGCGATTCAATCATTTCAGAAGGTTGTAAATAACCCGATAAGCTCGACGCCGCCACAAATGATTGCACCGCAGAAACCACTCTATTATTGGTCACATTCACTATTCGGCCGTTAAAGACTATTCCTTCAGGTGTTAAGG
>NZ_JBEOPP010000417.1:0-256 GCF_040310185.1 Shewanella sp. T24-MNA-CIBAN-0130
GATACGTGGGTGCAGGATTGGTGTCTTGGCGGGTGTGCCGTGGGGCGTGGTGGTGGTGGGGGGGGTGGGGGGTGGGGGGTGGGGGGGTGGGGGGGGGGGGGGGGGGGCGGGTGGGGGGGGGGGGGGGGGGGGGGGGTGGGGGGGGGGGGGGGGGGGGGTGTGGGGGGGGGGGGGGGGGGGGGGGTGGGGGGCGGGGGGTGGGGGGTGGGGTGGGGGTGTGGCGGGGGGGGGGGGGCGGGCGTGGGGGGGGGGTGGG
>NZ_JBEOPP010000418.1:0-256 GCF_040310185.1 Shewanella sp. T24-MNA-CIBAN-0130
GTTCAAGGTTCAAGGTTCGAGGTTCAAGGTTCGAGGTTCGAGGTTCGAGGTGTTAGGTTCAAGGTTCAAGGTTTGAGCGGCGAGTTGCGGGGAATCACCGCGTTTTAATTGTTCTGTAGGCGGGGCTTTATGCCGCGCACTTTAGTTGCGGGCAACGGGCTTCGGGTAACGGGCCTAGAAACTCGAAGCTAAATAACTGAACCTAGTTGGAATATAGGTAAGTACATGGCGACAATTAAGCCACCGACTAATACAC
>NZ_JBEOPP010000419.1:0-256 GCF_040310185.1 Shewanella sp. T24-MNA-CIBAN-0130
GTATTCGATTTTCTTCTCGAGGCGTTTGACCGCTTTATCAATATGACGGACATTGGGATTAAACGCGCCAGCCACTGAAAAATTGGTCTTTTTCCCGAGCGGTTTCCCAGAGAAAGATAGCCCCTCGTTAAATTGTTTGATCAGACGGATCAAATCAAAGGAGGTTAAATCATACACAGATGTCGCACCTGGGAAGTCTCCAATTTTAGACGGATCGCCTGTGATGGCTAAAATATCGGTTAGTCCAAGCGTGTCC
>NZ_JBEOPP010000420.1:0-256 GCF_040310185.1 Shewanella sp. T24-MNA-CIBAN-0130
GCGTCATTCAGCAGGCGCCGTCCTGTCCACTCGGGCTCGCGGGGCGCGGGGTTGGGCGTGGGCGGGGTGGTGGGGCGGGGGGGGGGGGGGGGGGGCGGGCGGGGGGGGGGGGGGGGGGGGGGGGGCGGGGGGGGGGGGGGCCGGGGGGGGGGCGGGGGGGGGGGGGGGGGGCGCGGCCGGGGGGGGGGGGGGGGGGGGGTTTTTGCGGTGGGGGGTCGGGGGGGGGGGCGGGACGCCGAGACGACAAGAGGCGGCG
>NZ_JBEOPP010000421.1:0-255 GCF_040310185.1 Shewanella sp. T24-MNA-CIBAN-0130
GTTTCTATTTATGCTAAAACCACTAATGTAGAAATAAAAACCCTTGGAGAAGCATTGCGTGATGGCAATATCGATGAGGTTATCAGAGTAAAAAACAGTAACACTAGCAAACAATTCGATGCGGTTGTAATTGGCGTTGGCGAAGTTGAAGTAAGAATGTAAAATAGCGTTAAAGTTTTTTCCTGGGGTGCCGATAGCCTGATTGGAAAACCTGATTCATTACGCTGGAGCCTCCCATGGCAATTGATATTAAGC
>NZ_JBEOPP010000422.1:0-255 GCF_040310185.1 Shewanella sp. T24-MNA-CIBAN-0130
ACCGACGCCACTTCGTATTGCACTAATGACCTGCCCTAAATAAGGAACCCAACAAAGAGCAGTACATGCATTTTCAGTAAAACGCTCGGTCATATTAAACCATGAAGATAAACCAACCATTTGGGCTACCGCAACTTGATTGGCAACAGAAGCTCTATTTGTGTACGCTTTAAAATTAAAATCTCTCACTGCGATGGTTGCGATACTATAAGCTGCGTTATCAGCTGTATGCTGTAGTTTTGTTGACTTTATATT
>NZ_JBEOPP010000423.1:0-255 GCF_040310185.1 Shewanella sp. T24-MNA-CIBAN-0130
TTACGTAACTGTTCACTTAAAGAATGCAATTTAAACCGTTTCGCACTCAGTGAGTGCGAAGCCAAAGCAGCCCACTTAAAAAGTGGGACTACAGCGAAACCCGGTACGCTTGTATCCCACTTTTTGTTCCAAAAAGGTCGGATACAAGCTCGGGCAAGGGGAAACCCCTTAACCCTAAGGCACACATGCTGCGCATGTGAAAAATCAAAAGCGTGAAAGATAAAAACAGCATTGACACTTTTATATGGTACGTAC
>NZ_JBEOPP010000424.1:0-255 GCF_040310185.1 Shewanella sp. T24-MNA-CIBAN-0130
TTACTAAACCATTTTTGGACATTTTCGAGTTAATACATTAATTCTAGTTTGTGAGTTTAAGGTTAAATTTCTATAGGTAACGCCAACAGCAAGCACGCTGCTTTATTGGCGTCGCCTTGACTGTTTTTGTTATGTGTTTTCATTTCTAGTATTATTTTAAAGACTTATTAATTGCTTCAATAAGTTTTTCCCACTGAGAAATCTCATTGGCACTAAGATCTTCTAGTGTGTGATTTCTTGTCCAACGTATATATG
>NZ_JBEOPP010000425.1:0-255 GCF_040310185.1 Shewanella sp. T24-MNA-CIBAN-0130
GGTTATTCCACTCCTTACCGCCGCAATTGGATGGTGTCCTGCTTACGTGCCTTTTGGTATATCAAGTTGTCAAACTAAGAAGTAATCTGGTTTAGCTAAGGATTACTGAGGGACGTGTCGCTGGAATATTAGGGTTCGCGTCCCCATATTTATTTATCGATATCCAATATTATCCATTATATTTTCCTTTTTATTATTAAGTACTTAGACATTGTTGGGAGTGAAGTTTATTAATTAAGTATTGATGCGAATTTT
>NZ_JBEOPP010000426.1:0-255 GCF_040310185.1 Shewanella sp. T24-MNA-CIBAN-0130
TCATCACGGCACCTTGGTGAAATACCCAATGTACGCCCCCAATCGCCGTCAAGAATACCGCCAAGACATCATGGATTATTTAACAGAAGAATATGATTATTCTCACATAGTCGACCTGCGTGATGCGGCCAACCAGCACGAATTTTTAGAAGGTACAGGGTCCATTGTGTTTGATCATCGCAATAAGGTCGCGTACGCCGCGGCGTCGAAACGCACTCACGAACGTTTGTTTTATTCGCTGTGTGAATCAATTGG
>NZ_JBEOPP010000427.1:0-255 GCF_040310185.1 Shewanella sp. T24-MNA-CIBAN-0130
GGCTAATAGGTAATGCAACGTCAGCTGCCACTTCAGCCAGACTTTCACTAGCTACTGTAGTGGAGAAGTCCATTGAATTAGATATTCAGCCTGATGCCAAAGTTTCAGTAACTACTTAATCTAATGTCGCATTATCAATGTCACAAGAATCTATCACCATATGTGACGTCACTGATGACAACAATCGAATTTTTGGGTTTTCAGCTAAGCTTTTATTGACATAACTGACACTACCGGTAACTTTTTGATTTATTT
>NZ_JBEOPP010000428.1:0-255 GCF_040310185.1 Shewanella sp. T24-MNA-CIBAN-0130
GTGCGTGAATGTGGTTCAAAGCCAGTGATCCCTAGAAGACAAAATTCGAAGCAAGGAAATGGCGATATCGATTGGTGTTTATACAAATATCGGCATTTAGTTGAAAATGCTTTTGCTCGGCTCAAGCATTTTAGAGCGATAGCTACCCGCTATGATAAATTGAAAATTAATTTTGAAAGCCTGCTGGCTCTAGCTTGCTCTATAATTTGGCTGCCAATGTGAAAGATCAACAGCCCCTAGTCTTTGAGTTAATCC
>NZ_JBEOPP010000429.1:0-255 GCF_040310185.1 Shewanella sp. T24-MNA-CIBAN-0130
TGCCTACCCTTTTCATAGTGGTTCATTCTGCCACTGGCTGAACTTTCATCCATACCAATTCTTACACCCAATTCTTTCTGCGAAATTCCCACTTTCTTTCGAGCCAGTTTAAGCCGCTCTGGTATAGGACTGTTATGCAATTTATATTCATCATCAAAATCTCTCATGCTTAGATTGTCTAAGTTTTACTTATTTCTGTATACTTAGCAATCCTAAGCTTTTTATTTTTTGAGATCGATACATGAGCAACAAAAC
>NZ_JBEOPP010000430.1:0-255 GCF_040310185.1 Shewanella sp. T24-MNA-CIBAN-0130
TGGTTAAGTTGACCATGAGCATTTAACACTCTGTAGAAGCTGGATTCCGAGGCGATATAAATCCCGTTATCTAATAATGTTGGCACAATTTGCGACGGGGGTAAGCTGGCGTACTCCGCTTGATTGCACACACTTAATATCTGTTGTCGCTCATGTTCTTCGAGTTTATTTGCTGGCTCTGGTCGAGCTGCTGTTGGCCTTAAATCAGCTTGCACTTGACCTTCTCGATACCAACGTCGATAGGTACGCTTACTG
>NZ_JBEOPP010000431.1:0-254 GCF_040310185.1 Shewanella sp. T24-MNA-CIBAN-0130
GTGCTTACTAAGCAGCAAGGCGGTAAAATTATGCTCGCTGATATTCTCAAGCCCATTACCACTAAAGGTAATCGTTTAGGTTTACTGCGTTTGGCTTTGTACCAAATGGGTGCGGGTATTTTAATGGCATTATTAGCAAACGGTTTATTTGCCGATGCAATTGCGGTTATGGCGCAGCCAGATTTAGATCCTAATATGGCAATTAGCCAAATGTTAGAGAGTATTTCTATGGCAAGCGTGGTGCTATTTTTATT
>NZ_JBEOPP010000432.1:0-254 GCF_040310185.1 Shewanella sp. T24-MNA-CIBAN-0130
CGATATCTTTATAGCTGTGATATGGCTCGTTATACACATCAGCCCAATGGAAGTAATATTCAGGCTTGAAGTTGCCATCTGGATTGGCAAAATAAACTGTCTCGTCTGGCGTCATCGCCACGAATATCTGTACTAAGGCAAATAATCCGGTAAAAATACCCGCTTTGGCATATTTTTCGATTTGATTGCAAGCTTGGCTGACTGCGATGCCGCTTTTTTTAAGCTCGATATGGAAGACAGGCATCCCATTGATG
>NZ_JBEOPP010000433.1:0-254 GCF_040310185.1 Shewanella sp. T24-MNA-CIBAN-0130
CCAGTGCCGTGGGGGGGGCGGGCGGGGGGGGTGGGGTGGGGGGTGGGGGGGGTGGGGGGGGGGGGGGGGGGGGCGGGGGGGGGGGGGGGGGGGTGGCGGGGGGGGGGGGGGGGGGGGGGGGGGGGGGGGGGGGGGGGGGGGGGGGGGGGGGGGGGGGGGTGGTGGGTGGGGGGGGGGGTGGGGGTGGTGGTGGTGGGGGGGGGGGGGGCGGCGCGCGGGGGGGGCTTGTCACGGGGCGGGGGGGGGTGTAGAGG
>NZ_JBEOPP010000434.1:0-254 GCF_040310185.1 Shewanella sp. T24-MNA-CIBAN-0130
TATTAAAAGAGCTGGCAGCAACATCTAATGAACCACTGCAGGGCAAGCTTACCATTGGTATTATTCCAACGATTGCGCCTTATTTATTACCTACGCTACTAACATCAATGAAAGCAGCGTTTATAAATAGCCAGTTTTCGTTTACTGAAATGCAAACAACCACTATTTTAGCTGCGCTAGAAAGTGGTGAAGTCGACTTTGCAATTTTAGCGGATGTACCTGAACTTAAAAGTTACCATACCATTGATTTATAT
>NZ_JBEOPP010000435.1:0-254 GCF_040310185.1 Shewanella sp. T24-MNA-CIBAN-0130
CCGCTGGGCTTTTTTACGCTACTTTTTTAATATCACGTGCTTATAAATGAGCAACATGGCGCAAAAGCCAAAAAAGAAGCCACTGAGTAAATTAAGCAATGCGGCAATTGTCGCAAGCGGTGTAAAAAGCACTAACAGTAATGGCATACTCACCCCTAAAATGAAAAATACGCCCCCTTTACCTAACCAATAGGCAAGTAAAATGGCGGCACATACCATACCGCCCAACACAGCGTAGCCTAATGTAATTATAT
>NZ_JBEOPP010000436.1:0-253 GCF_040310185.1 Shewanella sp. T24-MNA-CIBAN-0130
ACTTGCATGTGTTAGGCCTGCCGCCAGCGTTCAATCTGAGCCATGATCAAACTCTTCAATTAAAGTTTTTTGAAAACTCCACTCTTACAAGTAAGAACGAAGCTTTCGGCTCAATGAATTCTGATTGCTTAACCAACCGAAGTTGCTTAAGTCTTTGTACATATTACTATGAACATTCATCGTTGCATTGAGTTGAAATTTTTTGATTGCCAACATTCCGAAGAACAGAAGACAATTTCGAATAACTCAATAC
>NZ_JBEOPP010000437.1:0-253 GCF_040310185.1 Shewanella sp. T24-MNA-CIBAN-0130
TCCCCCACCGCCGCCCACCCCGATCTCCACCCAGCTGGGTTGGGAGGCAGCGTAAGATGGTTATAAGAGACATCTTGAGGGCTGTCTTCTGCAATGGTGCGCGTTTCATTGTTATCAGTGAAATCATCGTTCACGGGCGTGACCGTTAAGCTCAATGTTGAGGTGTCATTGGCGCCAGAGCCCTCGGTTAACACATACGTGATCACCGGCACCGTGCCGTTGTACTTAGCCACTGGGGTAAACGTATATACAA
>NZ_JBEOPP010000438.1:0-253 GCF_040310185.1 Shewanella sp. T24-MNA-CIBAN-0130
TGGTTATATAGAAGAATTCAAACTCGCTTTTTGGGGAGAGGGCTCGCCAGCATCTCTCACTGAAATAGAAATCAAAATTAGCGAGCGAAATATCATATCAGTACTTAGTTCAAATCATGCGACGAAGTCAATTATAGCGCCTTTTTTGGGGAGAAACTTGACGGCGGATCGTGACTTGAAGGAGATTGCAGAGAATATCAAAAATATCATTCTGCCGGATACGGTGGGATTTCAATCCTCAACATGTCTGTAG
>NZ_JBEOPP010000439.1:0-253 GCF_040310185.1 Shewanella sp. T24-MNA-CIBAN-0130
CTTTTTACCATTAGGTTGTTTGCTAGAGTCTATTTTTTTAATCGTGATACTTGGATGATGTGCAAACCATGAAAGCGTAATTCGATGTTCAATAGACAGATCGCTAATGTCATAAGGCAACACGATAGTGATACTTTGATCTTTTACCCGGTCATATAGAGTGTTGATTAGTGGCCATTGACTTAAGTCATCTAAATCCTCCTTGTATAGATAAAAATTGAGATCAGAGTTTTTATCATGTGAACAATGATGG
>NZ_JBEOPP010000440.1:0-253 GCF_040310185.1 Shewanella sp. T24-MNA-CIBAN-0130
GTGTGAGCAATTTATAATCTGAGGCAACGATACATCTTATGGCTAAATGGAATGGTGAATATATTCACCCATACGCAGAACACGGGAAAAAATCCGAACAAGTAAAGAAGATCACCGTTTCGATCCCGCTAAATGTATTAAAAGTATTAACTGATGAACGTACTCGTCGTCAAATAAACAACTTACGTCATGCAACAAATAGCGAGCTTTTATGCGAAGCGTTTTTGCATGCGTTTACCGGGCAACCGCTGCC
>NZ_JBEOPP010000441.1:0-252 GCF_040310185.1 Shewanella sp. T24-MNA-CIBAN-0130
TGATTATACTGATGATAACAGTTGGGTCATTCCCTTACAGCCTGAGCTTGCTGATGAGCCTTTGATGGCCCAAGACAATTTTATGAAAGGGGCAATCGCTATTGCAGCTAATGGCATTCCTATATTCAACCCATTAAACAATCGTGGTGAGGACGCCAAAGCTGTCGGAGAATTAGACAATTGGGGTGGGCATTCTGGACGCGCTGATGATTACCACTATCATCTTGCACCAACCCATCTACAGTCACAAGT
>NZ_JBEOPP010000442.1:0-252 GCF_040310185.1 Shewanella sp. T24-MNA-CIBAN-0130
GCTTTACAGTGCCGAGGTGTTTTATAGGCAATCTGAATATGCACAAGGGGCTACATTATTTGCCATAGTAGAGGCACTTAACTGGCTAGTTAGTAATAAAATCCCCGTAATAAATATGAGCCTAACAGGGCCAAATAACGCAATTTTAGAAGCAAGTATTACTGCAGCAATAAAACAAAACGTATTAATTGTAGCTGCTGCGGGTAACCAAGGGCCGGCGTCGCAGCCGTTATACCCAGGCGCGTATAAAAG
>NZ_JBEOPP010000443.1:0-252 GCF_040310185.1 Shewanella sp. T24-MNA-CIBAN-0130
TGTTAAGCTCGGTCATGGTGCTTGAAAATGGATGATTACCTGTACGGGATTTAGGATCAGGGAAATCCCATGCCAATTGTTTACCTGCACCAGGGTAACTACGACATTCATTATTAGCTTTTTCGCAAAGGGTAATAACATAATCGAAGTCTTTGCCAGCAAAAGTATGCAAGTGCTTAGACACTAAATCACCCGCATCAATACCAAAGCGAGTAATAGCCTCAATAGTTCGAACATCGACTTGCTCTGGCG
>NZ_JBEOPP010000444.1:0-252 GCF_040310185.1 Shewanella sp. T24-MNA-CIBAN-0130
ATCGTGCTTATCAAAAACCATCGTTGTTGCACCAACTAAATCCGTTGTATTTGCCCGACTGAATAAAAGGTCGTTAATTTTCACGAAATGATCTTCTGGCGGTTCATAATCATTTGGTAAAGGTTTTACTTCTTCAGGCTTAAAGGTGCCTGAAGTTACAGCACTTATTTTCAATACTTTATGTCTGTATTTACTAAATTGATCATCTGCAGCAACTAGACTTTTTCCACCAAAAAAATCTTTAACGATTGT
>NZ_JBEOPP010000445.1:0-252 GCF_040310185.1 Shewanella sp. T24-MNA-CIBAN-0130
TAATTATTTAAATTGGTCCTTTAAATTTTTGATATAATTATTTTTTTGCTGTTTTTTTTTGTTCATTTTTTTTTTTTGTTTGGTTTTTTTTTTTTTTTTTTTTTTTAATTTTTTTTTTGTTTTTTTTTTTTATTTTAGTTTTTTTATTTTTTTTCTTTTTTTCTTTATAGATTTTCATTTATTTTCTTAATTTACGTTTGAGCTTTTTTATTTATATGTTTTTTTGTAGTTTTTTTATCTTTTTTTTTTTAC
>NZ_JBEOPP010000446.1:0-251 GCF_040310185.1 Shewanella sp. T24-MNA-CIBAN-0130
GGGCAGTTTATATCTGCCGACAAAAGTGCACACTCTAGAAGATGTGCTTACTCAGCCGATAGCGGTGATCCAGCTAACGATTACTTCTGGGATGATCACTTCAAACAAAATGCGTGATGCCATTACTGACGGTTTTGAAGCTGCTACCGACAATGACACACACTCAATTGCCAAAGATATTGAACATTTTACCCAATTGTTTGCAGATGAAATTGTCGACGGTGATCAATTTACTTTTGTCACCCAAAAAG
>NZ_JBEOPP010000447.1:0-251 GCF_040310185.1 Shewanella sp. T24-MNA-CIBAN-0130
TGCTTGGGCAGTATGGGTTGGTGCTAGACAATGTCAAATTGCCGCTGACGCGCTATCAGGTCCTCGATGGCTACTGGCGACCAGATAGCAATGCAAACAGCAACGTAAATAATGTGCCTCCTCAAGCCAATCCCCAAGCCAATTTTAGCTTGGATAAAGTGCCATTGGCATTGCCCGCCAGTATTGAGCCATTTGTAAAAGCCTTATTAATTAAGTCAAATAGCATTGTTATTTATTGGGAAGATATCGCC
>NZ_JBEOPP010000448.1:0-251 GCF_040310185.1 Shewanella sp. T24-MNA-CIBAN-0130
CCTCGACTTCACACATTAAAATACCAGGAGACTAGTTATATGAGTCCAGCAGCTACCTCATAAACCTATTTGCTAAATCGGTAAACCAAATACGAGCAAGCTGAACTTACAAACCCTGAGTTAAATCTTGCGCTAACGTACCCGTTGGTTTTTCAATTACGCGTATTAACTCTTTGCCATTTTGTTTAACAATAAACGTAGGTGTGTATTGTAAGTCGTGAGCCTGTGCAATGCCTGCATCGTCTTGCTTG
>NZ_JBEOPP010000449.1:0-251 GCF_040310185.1 Shewanella sp. T24-MNA-CIBAN-0130
TTCCACAAGTCCCCGTATTGTTGAATGGCAAGTTTATTACCTTCAACCATCGTCATGTCGGTCGCTTCTAACAAATCGGCCAGCTCGTCTAAGCTCTCGGCATCTAAAAACGCCGTTGAATAATCAGCGTTCGTGCTTGGCTTAGCAGCTTGAGTGGTAGGACGTTTGGTAACCACAGCTGAGCTGTTGGTCATGCCCTTATTTTTTACCGTTGACGTATTACTACAAGCACTGATAAGTAAAGTCGATAC
>NZ_JBEOPP010000450.1:0-251 GCF_040310185.1 Shewanella sp. T24-MNA-CIBAN-0130
GCTGATAATCGCATTAAGTGTATTAGGCTTATCTGCTTGTAATGAGCCCACAATTAATACTCGCTACCTGTGTAATCAAAAAGAAGCCACGCTTAGTGTTATCAATGAGCAAACAGCAGCACTAACACTTAATAGTAATACTTATCAGCTTAGCCGAGAAAAAAGTGCCTCTGGTAATAAATACATAAATAAAAGTGTGTTGTTTTGGAGTAAAGATAGTGAAGCCATGCTTATTATTGAAGGGACAAAAT
>NZ_JBEOPP010000451.1:0-251 GCF_040310185.1 Shewanella sp. T24-MNA-CIBAN-0130
TCTCATCCCAGGTGCTAAAGCTCCAACCCTTGTCACAGAAGAAATGGTGAAACAAATGAAGCCTGGTTCTGTCATTGTCGATGTAGCCATTGACCAAGGCGGGATTGTGGAAACAATCGATCATATCACAACACATGATCAGCCTACTTATGAAAAGCATGGCATTTTACATTATGCTGTTGCCAATATGCCCGGAGCGGTTCCGAGAACATCGACAGTTGCTTTAACAAATGTCACAGTCCCATACGCAC
>NZ_JBEOPP010000452.1:0-251 GCF_040310185.1 Shewanella sp. T24-MNA-CIBAN-0130
CTTTATAACCCGGCAAGGCAAACGCATTGACCTGTTCGTCGTCAAACAAAACGATTTCCCAATCTTGGTTACGGTATTTATCCGGCAACACCGCAATAATCGTATCCGCGACACATTGCACCTGCTCACGTAACTTAGCATTCGATGACGCAGGCGTTTCCTTCTTCATTTCTGTGAAAGACTGAACCCCCATGTGATCCATCTGGCTGTCAGGCAACACCGCAAACTGCTTACGTCCCGTCGGTGATGAG
>NZ_JBEOPP010000453.1:0-250 GCF_040310185.1 Shewanella sp. T24-MNA-CIBAN-0130
CTCAAGATACTAATGCTTTCGCATCAGTATTATTTTTCGCACTAACGTAATCACACAAACGACAACGAATCGTCATTTATGCGCCTTTAGTTAGTACTATCAGCTTTCCAAATTGTTAAAGAACAATGCTAACCGGCTGGCGGCGCATTTCACTCTACTTCCGAAGAAGTTAACAAGTAATCTGTGTGAACACTCACATGCATCGCTGCACTTTTAGGTATTGAGTTAGTCGTATAGGTAAGGAGGTGAT
>NZ_JBEOPP010000454.1:0-250 GCF_040310185.1 Shewanella sp. T24-MNA-CIBAN-0130
AAATCAGCCTGTATTCGACGTTTGCCATACGTCGAGTGTGACTCAGAGAAAGCTTGCTCTATCAATTGTATCTGAGCTTGTTTTTCAACGCTTTTGGGGATCGGTTTGTAATAGAGACTACTACAACTGATCTCGAATACTCGGCATAATTCACTCATTTTAAAGCCTGGGTCTGCTTTCTTTACTTCGCGCATCATTTTAAGTTTTGATTGTCTCGAATGAAGAAAGCTGCAGCCTTTTTTAAGATATC
>NZ_JBEOPP010000455.1:0-250 GCF_040310185.1 Shewanella sp. T24-MNA-CIBAN-0130
CCATTTCTGAGCGCAGCTAATTGTGGCACGATGGACACGCCACCAAAGACTACGGCTGATTTTAACGGTAAGTTGATGCCGTAAGTGGCGACGCTTTCTTGTACTTGCGCGGCAAGTTCGCGTGTTGGTGTTAATACTAGCGCACGGACTTGACCACGTTGCGCTCGTTCACCTTTAGATAATAATTCTAAAATTGGTAAGGTAAAACCAGCTGTTTTTCCTGTCCCTGTTTGTGCTGCTGCCATTACAT
>NZ_JBEOPP010000456.1:0-250 GCF_040310185.1 Shewanella sp. T24-MNA-CIBAN-0130
CCATTAATCGCGTAAACAGACTTATTTAGATGACCGAGTCGTATAAATGTCAGATCGATTTAAATAACAACATGAGTCAGTAATACGCCAACCTAAGTATTGTTGCTAGACAAGCATTAAGCAAAACTAGGATTAAAATTAATCCATAAAACCAATATTCAACTCATATTCGATTATGATTGTCATTAATTTGGGTGCTTACCATTGCCAATAATCCATAATATTAGCGAAAATATTGACGTTTCATGAC
>NZ_JBEOPP010000457.1:0-250 GCF_040310185.1 Shewanella sp. T24-MNA-CIBAN-0130
GGTACACGCTGAAGTGAGTCTGCAACGTTTTTATCAGGGAACTTTCCAATGTCTTCCGCGGTAATGGCATCAACTACAGATTCCGACATACGTTTTACATCTAAGTTTTCGGCCATACTTGAACGGATACCACGTACTTCTATTACTTCCATATCTTCTTTATTATTAGTTATATCTGCGTAAGCTTTATTGCTGAAGCCTATTGCCGATAAAATAGAAATACATAGTGTTGATTTGAATAGTTTGGGTG
>NZ_JBEOPP010000458.1:0-250 GCF_040310185.1 Shewanella sp. T24-MNA-CIBAN-0130
GTACTGGCTGGTGCGCACCTACACCCCAGAGTTAGATAGACAAACATTTAGCGTAAAACCGTTTGATGAAGCGTTAATTCCGCAAAAACTCGCCATTGATGCCACGCTAGTAGCCAAAGCGATGAGTAGCATTAAGCGGGTACAAGAGCTAGAAAAACAGCTGGCTGAAACGGACAATGTTAAACGCCAAGAATACCAGCAACAGTTAAATGATAACGCCGCATTAAAAGCGGCTAATACTGCCTTACTT
>NZ_JBEOPP010000459.1:0-250 GCF_040310185.1 Shewanella sp. T24-MNA-CIBAN-0130
GCTCAGTACCCTAAAAGTAATGTCCCTAACAGCCTTAACTTTCAGCTAGCTAAAGCGCGTATCCAAGTACGCTTTTCAAGTTTTAGTGATGATGCCGCGTTATCTTTGTTTGATCAACAACTCAAAAAGAATGAGTATTCGTTTAAACAGGCCGCGCTCTATGGCAAAGCTTTAGCGCTTTTCCGTTTAGAAAAATTTGCACAAGCTGAAGTGATCATTGATGATTTACTAAAACAAGATGACAATAATC
>NZ_JBEOPP010000460.1:0-250 GCF_040310185.1 Shewanella sp. T24-MNA-CIBAN-0130
GTATTGTACTGGGGCATAACATTCCTTACGGTTTTCTAAAATTTATTGGTCTTAAGTGACCAAACGGGTTTTGAGCACATGCCTTAAGTATTTTTTTATAAAGATAACGATTCTCACAATCTATTATAATAGGTTGCATTATAGCAGTCTATTTTGAGTGTTTTATAAATAGGATTTAGGGATGCAAATAGCTGGTTATATTGGTGAGTACTTCAGAGGAATCAATCCATTGTACTGGACAGCTCTATAT
>NZ_JBEOPP010000461.1:0-250 GCF_040310185.1 Shewanella sp. T24-MNA-CIBAN-0130
TCTCAGGGCTTAATGCTTGTGCTGCTTTAGCCAGTGGCTGCTTGGCACTGCCCATCATGGCGTTAACGCGTTCAGCGGTCACGTACTGCGCAGGCATCTCATATGGATAAGCATTAAATATACGCTTCGGAAAGCCTTTTACTGATGCGCGACTGTTACGATAAAGTACGCGGCCAGTGCCATGGCGGTCGAGCAATTCTTGGAGCAATTCTTGACGTGCTGCTTGCTGTGATTCTGCATCAACCTCTTT
>NZ_JBEOPP010000462.1:0-250 GCF_040310185.1 Shewanella sp. T24-MNA-CIBAN-0130
GGTCATAATTATGCTGCTTTAAACAAAGGAGTGAATGAGCTAAGACATATTTAGCGAAAGAATAGAGATATAAAGAAAAAGGTATTATAACGACATAAACGCTTATCGACCATCGTCAGCTCAGTCATCAATTATTTCATTGCTAATTGCTAAATGGACTGACGATTGAATGATAGAGTCAACTCATATTTTGATGAATCGTCTGACTAATTTTATCTAAATTAAGACTGTCAGACATGGCGCTGAATAT
>NZ_JBEOPP010000463.1:0-250 GCF_040310185.1 Shewanella sp. T24-MNA-CIBAN-0130
TCGCAATACATTTTTGAACGATGTTGAAGGTAAAGATCCTACGATTAATAGGTTAAAGGATGGCCAAGCTTTTGGCGTCATTTCGGTGCTATCTACACCGATTAAAGGTTGTCAACTAACTCGATTAGGCTGTGTCGACTATCTGCTAGTCGCTTCACCTGAGTTTAGTCGTCATTACTTCCCTAATGGAATTAGTGCAGACAGTCTTAGAAAAGCTCGGGGTATTGCGTTTGATCACAAAGACAATATG
>NZ_JBEOPP010000464.1:0-250 GCF_040310185.1 Shewanella sp. T24-MNA-CIBAN-0130
ATGATATAGAGGCTTTCTCATCAGTCTCACCATCTTTCAGTTTGATCTCATACACATGAGGTGGGAAGGGGTTCTTATTGAATGGGAAAAAGAAAAAATCAACTTAAAGCATGGCTGACAAGAACACTTGAAATCCCTCCGGACTTGATGATGGATCTTCCCCGTATTACGATGGTTGGCAGACTCCATATTTACATAGAGAACCATAAAGGGCTTTTACTTTTCAGTGATCAAGAGGTAAGGCTGATGC
>NZ_JBEOPP010000465.1:0-249 GCF_040310185.1 Shewanella sp. T24-MNA-CIBAN-0130
TTGGTGGTGACCTGGCATGCCGTGAAGTAAACTTTCATAAAATTTTTCAATGCCGATCTTACCAATGTCTTTTGTTGCCGCATAGTTTTTCCATTGGTCGCTTTTTTCAAGCTGCGACTTATTTCGGCTATTAATTTTGCCGACATAACACAACACATGAGTCATTAACTCATTATAGGGATAGTGACTTTTTAAGCCTGCTTCAAAATAAATACCGGGGAATTTAAATTGATTAACACTAAATATGGC
>NZ_JBEOPP010000466.1:0-249 GCF_040310185.1 Shewanella sp. T24-MNA-CIBAN-0130
GGTTCACGCTATAGATAGTTGGGACGACTTACGTCGCCGCATGCAGCCAGAAGATCGTTGCTGCTTTGCTTTCTTTCATCTTTCTATGCCCGATGAGCCTTTAATTTTTGTTGAAGTAGCCTTAACTCAGGGTATTGCAAATTCTGTTCAATCTGTTTTATCTGATAATCGCCAAGAGATATCGGTAGATGAGGCTGATACTGCAGTTTTCTATTCTATTTCAAATTGCCAGCAAGGACTGAATAGTAT
>NZ_JBEOPP010000467.1:0-249 GCF_040310185.1 Shewanella sp. T24-MNA-CIBAN-0130
CCATAGAGGTCAACAAAGCCAGAACGACCGCCAAACTCCATTTCTAAATAGTTATGAGTAGCTTCATCTTCGTTTGCAATTGGATGCTCATCTATTGCATACATAATGTTAAACTGCATCCAATTATAATCGTTTGCATGAATGTCGCCAGTTTGTTCGGCAGCAGAAACAGTAAATGCAGAACCTGCTAGTGCAACTGTACTTGCTAATACTAAAGTATTTAATTTTTTCATCATCAACCCCATGTAT
>NZ_JBEOPP010000468.1:0-249 GCF_040310185.1 Shewanella sp. T24-MNA-CIBAN-0130
GCGAAGGTGGAAACAGAAAATTGGCAGTAGAGTAGGCTGAAGAGGATCAATCAGATAATCCGCTGAGAAAGATTTTCTTCTTTACATCTTTGGCATTTTATCAACCAGAAATTCCGGATACCCAAAATAAATTTGCCTAGGGTATGAGTTTCTGTTATTTATACCGCCGGCTAATGCTGAGGCATTAAATTAAGGATTTAGGAGAGAGTTATGCCAGACCAAAAAAGACATGGTTTATTGGCTCAAGCC
>NZ_JBEOPP010000469.1:0-249 GCF_040310185.1 Shewanella sp. T24-MNA-CIBAN-0130
GGCCGCCGCCGCCGTGGGCGTGTCGCTTCGCTGCTAGTGTCGCTTCGCTGCTAGGGCGGACTGCGTCCTGCTAGTGTCGCTTCGCTGCTAGGGCGGACTACGTCCTGCTAGTATCGCTTCGCTGCTAGGGCGGACTGCGTCCTGCTAGTGTCGCTTCGCTGCTAGTGTCGCTTCGCTGCTAGGGCGGACTGCGTCCTGCTAGTATCGCTTCGCTGCTAGGGCGGACTGCGTCCTGCTAGTATCGCTTCG
>NZ_JBEOPP010000470.1:0-249 GCF_040310185.1 Shewanella sp. T24-MNA-CIBAN-0130
CCTTACAAGCCTTATGAATTTACATCACAATGGCAAATAGATAGCTTTAATGATGATGTTATGCGTTATAAGCAGTGCATCGCTGATTTTGTTGCAGAGATGAATGAAGCATCAGAAAAGCATTTAAATGCTGCTGAGGATGCAATAGAAGAGTGGAATCAATTTGTAAATTACGAATTAAATTAATCTTTTAACGATAATAAATATCAGTCAAATAGACAGGAAAACTTATTTTAAATTTATTGTCAT
>NZ_JBEOPP010000471.1:0-248 GCF_040310185.1 Shewanella sp. T24-MNA-CIBAN-0130
GTGTTACACAACCGCATTTCCAACGACGCGCTAAAAGCCAAAATGTTGGCTGAGAGCGAACCGCGAACCACCATTTCGTTTTACAAGTATTTCCACATCGCCGATCCTAAGGCGACCCGTGACGCTTTATATCAGCTGTTTACCGCGCTGAATGTTTTTGGGCGAGTGTATCTGGCGCATGAGGGCATTAACGCGCAAATCAGCGTACCTGCGAGCAATGTTGAAACATTTCGCGCGCAGCTCTATGC
>NZ_JBEOPP010000472.1:0-248 GCF_040310185.1 Shewanella sp. T24-MNA-CIBAN-0130
CTAATAGCTCCAGAAAATGCAAAAACAGGTAGCGTTACAGTTAAAAGAAATACAGAATTTAAAATTATCCCTTTTACGCTTCTTGAAAATAGGGTCGATATTAGATTTGGAGATAATGGCAATAATGCAGATGATAAATTTGCTCTTTGGATAAACAACAAGCAAATAGGTTTGATGTCTAGTGGGGCGAGAGTTGTCAATATCAGTGAACAATTACAACCTGGTAGTTATACTGTGGAGCTAAAGGG
>NZ_JBEOPP010000473.1:0-248 GCF_040310185.1 Shewanella sp. T24-MNA-CIBAN-0130
GTTGTTACCCAGCCAAACGCTGTTGCATATCAACTCATAAAAATGACTACGAACTCATTCTGAATGAAGGAGAAGCTCTCGTGAAAAAAGTAGGGATTCTAATACTGTGTTTGTTGATGCCAATGACATCAGCTTTTGCAGAGCAAACCAAAACATTATCGGCAGAGGTGCTTTGGCAACTCAAGCGTATCGGTAGTCCGATTGTTTCACCCCAAGGTGATCATATTATTGCTGCCGTCACTGAGTAC
>NZ_JBEOPP010000474.1:0-248 GCF_040310185.1 Shewanella sp. T24-MNA-CIBAN-0130
GCTTTGAATACATCGAAAAATACATGGATGAAGTTGAAGGCCGCTTAATGCCTTTGGTTGAAAGTGGCGATATTAAGCGCTTATTGATCCGCGCTCCTCGTGGCTTTGGCACCGCATCAGACTTTTCTAACGGTATGGCTATTATCGTTTTGGAAGATTGGGCTGAACGTCGCAGTGCCAATGAAATTATTGTCGATATCCGTAATCGTCTATCAGATTTAGCCGGTATTCGTGCACTCCCGATAATG
>NZ_JBEOPP010000475.1:0-248 GCF_040310185.1 Shewanella sp. T24-MNA-CIBAN-0130
TGATATATATTCTGTTTCAGAGTAATCGAACTTATTTCCGTAAATAATAATTGACTCATTTATAAATTGGGAAGTTGTTTTTGTTTGTTTTTCGTTAGCACATAGCTTACAACCAAAGCCGGCTAAATGATTGTGAGGATTCTGTTGGAACTCACCGTGTTTTTTACATATTATAGTGACATTTTTGTGAGATTTTATAAATATAGTCTTTGAGTAATCATAGATGTTGTTATGAACTTTAATTGCTC
>NZ_JBEOPP010000476.1:0-248 GCF_040310185.1 Shewanella sp. T24-MNA-CIBAN-0130
ATGAGATTGCCATAATACTTTTAGTGTCGATAAACACCCAAACAATATAGTTAATGGCTAATTTGTCGTTAGCGTCTTTTATAAAAGTACGATTATTTTTTCAACTTAAGAGGACATATTATGCGTAATACATTAATGATTGCCGCAGTCGCATCTGGTCTAGCATTGAGTGGTTGTACAACAGATCCAAACACTGGACAGCAACGTTTGAATAAAACGGCTGTTGGTACACTAGCGGGTGCTTTAGG
>NZ_JBEOPP010000477.1:0-247 GCF_040310185.1 Shewanella sp. T24-MNA-CIBAN-0130
CGTCCGGTTCCGGCCGGGGCCTTCATGCACTGATGCCCTGCCGAAACAACCTCGGCCTTCCTGGATAACCCCGGTGCTTTACCATGTCATAAAGCCTTGCAGCGGTCCGCGAAGGGAATTCATTAAGCGTTTCCACAATACAGGGTAAGTAAGGATCGATGATGGATGTGCGTTGGGTGCGGTCGATTTTGGGCAAACCAGCAAACGCTAGCACGCGGTCAACCACCGAGTGATGAATACCCAATTG
>NZ_JBEOPP010000478.1:0-247 GCF_040310185.1 Shewanella sp. T24-MNA-CIBAN-0130
GCATTACCTGCCGCCTTATAGTCCAAATTTAAACCCAATAGAACGATTGTGGAAGGTGATGAATAAACATGCGAGGAATGGGCAATACTTCGCAACGACAAAAGAATTCCGACGAAAAATCACTGACTTTTTTAGCATCACCCTCCCCGATATTGCTGACACGCTCGGTGATACAATTAATGATAACTTTCAGAAATTAAAACCTGCAGTTTGAATTCACTTGAGTATTAAAGCTAAAACCCTAGAT
>NZ_JBEOPP010000479.1:0-247 GCF_040310185.1 Shewanella sp. T24-MNA-CIBAN-0130
GTGAAGCGGTAGCCGTGGCTATCGAACTGCCTTAATTATCGATTAGTAAAGCTAAGCTTCATTATTTAAAAATAGACTATTATTTAAAGTTTTAATTCTTCGCTTTAAAAAGAACCGCATTGCTCAGCGCTATGCGGTTTTTTTGTGCGCAAAAACTTTTCAAAAATGAATTATGTGCTTTGCAGTAAGAAATCTTTAACTCAAATATATATATCTGCCGTTCCCTTTACAGCCTCTTACACGCAAT
>NZ_JBEOPP010000480.1:0-247 GCF_040310185.1 Shewanella sp. T24-MNA-CIBAN-0130
GGGATGCCCAGCCAACTTTCTCTGCCGATGGTCGTTATCTTGCTTATTTAGCCATGACCAAGGCGGGTTACGAAGCTGATCGCTCCCGCATTATGTTACGTGACAATGCTACAGGTCAGGAAAAAGAAGTCGCACCATTGTGGGATCGCAGCGCGAGTTCATTAAATTTTAGTGCCGATGGTCGTACTTTGTATGTGACAGCACAAGATCTTGGGCAAGTGACCATTTTTGAAGTGAACACTCAGTT
>NZ_JBEOPP010000481.1:0-247 GCF_040310185.1 Shewanella sp. T24-MNA-CIBAN-0130
GGTTGGGTAAGAACTGATTACTTACAAGCCGAAATTGATGCCGGCAATTACAATCCTTTTGGCGGCACGATTAACTCAGCAGATGTAATTGATCGCATCACTACTAGCCTAGTAAGACAAGGTAAGTCGAGCATCACAGCTTATGATGCGAGTATTTCGGGCCATGCGTTTACTATCGCCGACCGCGATATCATGATGGCTGCAGGTGCAGAGTATCGCGAAGAAAGCGTTAGTGACGTGCCAGATG
>NZ_JBEOPP010000482.1:0-247 GCF_040310185.1 Shewanella sp. T24-MNA-CIBAN-0130
GTTTTGACTGAGCCCCTTAGCGCATACCTCAATTACTACTTGATGACACCGATAATGCAGGACTATATCAATAGTAATGAATCTGGAGCAACTCGACAGGCGTTAACTAAAGCTAAGATTGAAGCTCTCACAATACCACTAGCACCACTAGCCGAACAAAAGCGCATCGTTGAAAAGCTCGATGAAGTGTTGGCGCAGGTCGACACCATCAAAGCCCGCCTCGATGGCATTCCCGCTATCCTAAAAC
>NZ_JBEOPP010000483.1:0-247 GCF_040310185.1 Shewanella sp. T24-MNA-CIBAN-0130
GCAATGCCCTATAGCCTCACAATTATAAAGGCTACAGAGCATGCTCTACTATTAATGCTAAATGCTAGCTGTCACGCAACTTCGCAGCATGTTGCTCAGTTAAAGCTCGTACCACTTTGTCAGTCGCGGTTTTGACTGCTTCATCAGACAAGGTCTGTAACCTATCCTGCCATACCAAAGCAAAAGCCAATGAACGCTGCCCAGTTGGTACATTGTCGCCTTGATAGACGTCAAACAACCATAGGTC
>NZ_JBEOPP010000484.1:0-246 GCF_040310185.1 Shewanella sp. T24-MNA-CIBAN-0130
GCTTAGTAGTTACAATACGTTCTTCAAAAGTGTTTAGCTCAATATAGCAACATAAAAGGCAAGGCTAATGTGTGAATTACTGGCGATGAGTGCCAATGTGCCAACGGATATTGTTTTTAGTTTTACCGGCTTAGCTGAACGCGGTGGCGTTACTGGTCCTCATGTTGATGGCTGGGGAATTACTTTCTATGAAGGTAAAGGTAACCGTACTTTTAAAGATGCTTGTCCTAGCAGTAAGTCACATAT
>NZ_JBEOPP010000485.1:0-246 GCF_040310185.1 Shewanella sp. T24-MNA-CIBAN-0130
CATTGATACCGGAAACGACGACAAGGCACCACAAATTGTCAGCGCAGGCTGTGCGCTTAAGTATCCCCTCCAAAAAACACAACACATCCTCATATTTGATTGCTATCAAGTTTCTCAGCTGTGTTGAATTCCGTAGGCGACCGATAAGTCACTAATTCAAAACTAGTTTTTTTATGTGTCGATTGAGGTTGATGAATTGAGTACATCGAGCAGAGCTGTCGCCAAAGCAATGGAAATGAGCTATGT
>NZ_JBEOPP010000486.1:0-246 GCF_040310185.1 Shewanella sp. T24-MNA-CIBAN-0130
GGACTGCGCTGTCACTTTTATTAGTGAGTACCGCGTATATTTTTAATACAGCAAAAATATTTAGAAAGCGTGAAAATGGGGTGATCCCATTTTATATACGGTGGGCGTTTGTGCCATTTTTATTCGGTGTGCAAATTTATAATGCCTGGTCACGTAAGCGCGATAAAGTGCCGCCCATTCAACAAATAAACGAAAACCTATTTTTAGCTTGCCGATTATTTCCCTCAGATATAGACACATTAAAAG
>NZ_JBEOPP010000487.1:0-246 GCF_040310185.1 Shewanella sp. T24-MNA-CIBAN-0130
GCGCACCACCTGCCGCACCTGTTCGAACGGTTCTACCGCGCCGACAGCAGCCGTACCCGTGCCGAGGGCGGTACCGGGTTGGGGTTGGCCATTGTGAAGTCGATCATGCATTTGCATCAGGGCCATGCTCATGTCACCAGCCAGCCTGGGCGTTTTACGCGGTTCAGCCTGGTGTTTCCCCAGACTCTTGAAGCACCGCTGTCCCCTTGTGAGAGCGGGCTTGCTCGCGAAGGCGGTGTATCAGTC
>NZ_JBEOPP010000488.1:0-246 GCF_040310185.1 Shewanella sp. T24-MNA-CIBAN-0130
GTACAGCCCGAACTCGACCTTGGAGCAGCCGAATGACCGCGAACGCAACCACGAAGTCCGCTGAGAAGGTCCTGGAGGTTCTCAACGTTCTGCTCGGTCATTTCGCGCATGGCCTGACGCCCGGCGAACTCACCACGGCGACGAACCTCTCGCCGTCGAACATGACGCGGTATGTCGCGACGCTTGAGGCGATGGGGTTCGCGGAGCGTATTCCCGAAACGGGCCGCTTCCGTCCATCCGTGAAGG
>NZ_JBEOPP010000489.1:0-245 GCF_040310185.1 Shewanella sp. T24-MNA-CIBAN-0130
TGACTGCACATCTTGGCTTAATAAAAAGGTATCTTTACCTATTGCACGTAAAAAATAAGGCCCAGTATTGCCACCTAAACGGGTGCCGCGCTTTTTAAGCACTTGCCACAAACCAGTAATGTCATCGCTTGGCCAATGAGCAATAAATTCCGCAAAACTGCCGTGTTCTGCATTAATCTGCTGGATCATATAAGCATTATCAACAATCGCCTGAGTTTTCTTTTGATGCCGAATAAGCACTGGGT
>NZ_JBEOPP010000490.1:0-245 GCF_040310185.1 Shewanella sp. T24-MNA-CIBAN-0130
GGCGAATACCAGGCCAAAATTTGGCATCCTTGGCAAATAACGGCAACACCTTCATCTTTGGTCATTGTAAGCAATGACGATAATCAGTTAACGTTTAGCATTGATGTTGAACACCAAGATAAACCATCGTCGCCACCTAGCGGCTTTGGTAGTTACCCTCAAGCAAGCGATGTCACGGGATAGCATGCCTACTAGTTTTCGCAACCGGCTGATAATAGCTTTCCTATTAATACTGACCTTAATGC
>NZ_JBEOPP010000491.1:0-245 GCF_040310185.1 Shewanella sp. T24-MNA-CIBAN-0130
TATTTTATACTATCACAAGTGAATTATACGATTTAACCTTAACCGCAAAAGAACGTTTACTCAGTAGGATTGCAGAACATACTTCATTGACGGATCTTAATGCTTTTATTCCTCAATGGAAGAATGACCATCATTTTGGTAGAGCTATAATTTGGCAACGAGAACACCCAGAAGCAGTAATGTGTTTATCTAAAGAAGATAAACTTATCCTCAGCCAACTTACTGATGATTATAGAGACCTATTT
>NZ_JBEOPP010000492.1:0-245 GCF_040310185.1 Shewanella sp. T24-MNA-CIBAN-0130
GGATCTCTGCTCTGAAGGATATAGAGGTCTAGAGGCTAATGTATTGGGTTGTGATCGATAGTGTTGGCTCGTAATCGCTTGTGATCGCTCTTCTTAGCTTTATATAGCCTGTCAGTTCTAGTGTTGCTTCGCTGCTAAGTTTTTATATCATCCTAGCATCGCTCTAGGCTTTTAGCTTTTATAGCCTCTATCCGCGTAGCGTACTAGCAGCGTAGCGCTCTAGGCTCTTGCTAAGATTTTATAGC
>NZ_JBEOPP010000493.1:0-245 GCF_040310185.1 Shewanella sp. T24-MNA-CIBAN-0130
GTTATTACCTAATGCGGCTAGCACGCCAATGGGCACGCCAAAAAATACGGCAATAAAACCAGAAAACAATGATAATTCAAAAGACGCAGGTAGTACTGCTTCAAGCTCCTCCAATACCTCTTGCTGTGAGTTACTGGAAATACCAAAGTTACCCGATAAGCGCTGGCGCAAGTAGGCGGTAAACTGCAGTAATTGGTTATCATTTAGTTGATAGTCTTGCTCTATTTGCTGTTGTTGTTCAAGCG
>NZ_JBEOPP010000494.1:0-245 GCF_040310185.1 Shewanella sp. T24-MNA-CIBAN-0130
GCCCTATACAGTGGAGATTGATAACTCTGTCAATCAGCTGTCCTGTGACCATGATCAAAACTTCTTCAGCCTGATTGATCGAAAAGGCGAGTGGCGCGTGAACACAATGTTAAAAGGATTTGCAAACACGGTGCAAGGGTTTGTCAGCTCATTTTCAACCACTGGTGACATTTTAGTGATTGGGAAAAATAAAGATGATATGATGCTTGCTCATAAGCGAATGAAAGAAATTGGCGGAGGAATCG
>NZ_JBEOPP010000495.1:0-245 GCF_040310185.1 Shewanella sp. T24-MNA-CIBAN-0130
GTTTTTATTACTGCCGCTACCTTTAATATTGTTACTATTAAAACCCGCCGCCAATGATGCCAACACGCGTCTGCGCATTCCAAGTTTTGCATCACATAATTTAAGCAATCAAAGCATAGAGCCAAGTGCGCGTAAATTGAATATTATTGAGTGGTTGCTGTGGTTATTATTAGTGACCGCATCAGCAAATCCAACGTGGTTAGATGAGCCCATATCGCTACCCAACGAAGGCCGCGATATAATGC
>NZ_JBEOPP010000496.1:0-245 GCF_040310185.1 Shewanella sp. T24-MNA-CIBAN-0130
CTTATGAAGCGCGCCATGGAGCAAACGAGTCAACTTACTGGATCAAGTTTGAATTGCTCTGGCGTGAGTATTTTAAGTGGCATGCAATTAATGTTAAGCATCAGTTATTTACCTTTAAAGGTAAGAAACAAAGCTCGCCACTTACCACGTTTAGCCCGAATCGTTTTGCTAAATGGTGCCAAGGCAGTACACCTTACCCGTTAGTTAATGCCATTATGAAAGAGCTAAACGCAACAGGCTTTATT
>NZ_JBEOPP010000497.1:0-245 GCF_040310185.1 Shewanella sp. T24-MNA-CIBAN-0130
GAGCTCAGTAGTAACATCTGTGAGATTGCAGCAAACTTGCAGTCTGGGTATATCTGTTCCTTCACTTATCATCGCGATGCTAATAATCCATTCGGATTGATTATTTTTGAAATACTCAATTAACTCTGGTGAGTCATCTAGCCTGCAAGACACTAGGGTTGATTCTTTGTTGAAGTGGCCAGATAGAATAGATTGAATTTGCAAAGCATGAAGGTATGACGACGCAACAATTAAACCTCCTGCAT
>NZ_JBEOPP010000498.1:0-244 GCF_040310185.1 Shewanella sp. T24-MNA-CIBAN-0130
TACTCGAAGTGCCATTCATGATCTGTTGGTGAATAAATTGAGCTTGGATAAAGCTAGTTTCCTTGGCCATTCCATGGGTGGACAATGGGTTATAGGTTATGCGTTAGAATATCCGGAGCAAGTTAATAAAATAGTGCTTGAGTCGCCGGGTGGTTTGGAAGAGTTCCCAACGAGCGTCGCAGGTTTACCTTTTTTTGGGGATGAGCAGAAGACATCTTATGAGAGCTGGGAAGGAATCTGGGGG
>NZ_JBEOPP010000499.1:0-244 GCF_040310185.1 Shewanella sp. T24-MNA-CIBAN-0130
CAACAGCAACAGCCTAGTCGCGCAGAGACACTAGCAGGACGAAGTCCGTTCTAGCACCTAGTCGCGAAGCGACTCAATCTTAGCAGCGAAGCTGTCCCTAGCAGGACGAAGTCCTCTCTAGCAGCGCAGCGATCCTAGCAGTGACGAAGTCACGTTCTAGCACCTAGTCGCGCAGCGACTCAATCGTAGCAGCGACACTAGCAGGACGAAGTCCGCTCTAGAACCTATCAAAAACAGATGCAGT
>NZ_JBEOPP010000500.1:0-244 GCF_040310185.1 Shewanella sp. T24-MNA-CIBAN-0130
GTATTTGATAACGGATCGCCAGTTGCTTAATATCAGGTACTAAACTGGCATCTGCAAATTGTTGCGAGGCCACATTCACAGCAATAGGGATAGCATAATTATATTTACGTTGCCATTCCCTGATGACTTTACAGCTTTGCTCGATAACCCAACGTCCAATAGGGATGATAATACCGGTTTCTTCGGCTACAGGGATAAATGACATAGGACTTATTAATCGGCCGTCTTTTTGCCAGCGAATAAG
>NZ_JBEOPP010000501.1:0-244 GCF_040310185.1 Shewanella sp. T24-MNA-CIBAN-0130
GCCCCAATGTTTTAAATAGAGGGGCTTTTAACTAATTAACGATTACTCTTCGTCAATAGTGTGTGCGTAGCCTTCTGCGTCGAGCAAGTTATCAACTTCAGATTCGTCAGATGCTTTAATGCGGAATAACCAACCGTCGCCGTAAGCGTCGTTGTTTACTGTTTCTGGAGAATCTTCTAGCTCTTCGTTAATAGCAACAACTTCACCGCTAATTGGTGCGTAAATGTCTGATGCTGCCTTTACT
>NZ_JBEOPP010000502.1:0-244 GCF_040310185.1 Shewanella sp. T24-MNA-CIBAN-0130
GCATAGCATGCACCAAATGAACATGAGTGGCCACTTTATTGGCATGTGGGTTAATTTTGTTATCAGTGCCTGCGTGATTGCGTTGGTTATTGGTGCAATGAACCGTGCTTTACAACAACGTGAGCGCACTATTGCCAAAGTTAGAGAGAAACAGTTGCGTAGTGAACAACTGGTTACTCTCGATGGCGCAGCGGCGCAAATTACTCATCAATTAGCAACGCCTATTGCTAATTTACAATTATTG
>NZ_JBEOPP010000503.1:0-244 GCF_040310185.1 Shewanella sp. T24-MNA-CIBAN-0130
GTACAGCACCACGCCCGCGCCATACCACTTGGTGAACGGCGAAGCCGCTTGGCTGGCGGCAGAGTACTGGCCGAAGGCATGCAGGCTGCGGCCTTGGGATGATGGGGAAGCCCACACAGCTTGGTCGATCAAGAGGTAGTGACCGCCACGTCCGCTGACGTCCTTGTTGCTGCCAATGCGTTTTACATCGGAACTGTCGTAGTAATACCCGAGCTTGTATTCACCGGGCAGTGCGCCCGCATGC
>NZ_JBEOPP010000504.1:0-244 GCF_040310185.1 Shewanella sp. T24-MNA-CIBAN-0130
CAGGTGTACCGAGGTGATGCTATCGCAGACAAGCCCACATTATAGATTTGTTGTTTTCGGGATTATGTAGATTCAATCCTCTATTTTTTTCGCAAAACGGCGCAAATCCAGGGTCATCGGCAATTCGTCGTTAATCACCACCGCCGGCACGGGCAACGTTCCAGGGCTGTGACCCAGGTGGAAAAACCGCGCCATGCGCCGGCTCTCGGCTTCATTGGCATTGACTGGCAGGCTGTCGTAATTG
>NZ_JBEOPP010000505.1:0-244 GCF_040310185.1 Shewanella sp. T24-MNA-CIBAN-0130
CCCAAACTGAGGTCATCACATTACTATTAAAGCCGCTAAACCAGGTATCTACTGAGTCATTAGTTGTGCCTGTTTTACCCGAAATATCGCGACGATCTAGCGCTTGTGCTCGCCAACCGGTTCCACTCCAACCTGTTTTATGAGCCCAGCTACCACCCCCCCAAATTGCACTATTCATAGCGTCAGCAATTAAAAATGCATTTTGCTTAGAAATAATTCTCGGCGCACATTTTTTCGTTTGCTC
>NZ_JBEOPP010000506.1:0-244 GCF_040310185.1 Shewanella sp. T24-MNA-CIBAN-0130
CTACATCTTTGCTGATACGCTCTTTATGTTTAACATCAAGATTGTTGATCAGCATAGGGTTGATATTCCCTAAAGTAGAGTACTGAGCAACGGGAACCTTATCCCATGGCAGAGCATTCTCTTCCTCTGACTCGCCGTATTCGCCAGCCTCTAAAGCACTTGGAAAACGGACATCAGGCGTAACGCCTTTTAATTGAGTGCTGCCACCATTAATACGGTAAAATTTAGCGATAGTATATTGTAC
>NZ_JBEOPP010000507.1:0-243 GCF_040310185.1 Shewanella sp. T24-MNA-CIBAN-0130
GACTAAAGGTTGCTTATGTTTACGCGAATAAGAAATTGAAGTCGAAACTTGCTCTTCACTAAGAAGACCTTTACGTATAAATAGTGTTGATAAACCTAAATTAAGAGCAGTAGTTGACATCTAATTTCTCTTTATAGAATTCAATATGAAAACGTAACAAAAAAGGCAGCATAAGGCTGCCTTTTTATTAAATTTACTCAAATTAAGTACAATTTTTAGGGTTTAAGTTTTTCTTTACTATAT
>NZ_JBEOPP010000508.1:0-243 GCF_040310185.1 Shewanella sp. T24-MNA-CIBAN-0130
GTAAAAGCAAAGCGCTACGGCGAAATGCAAACACCTAGCGAAGTACGCTATATGCAAGCGGTTAAAAATGGCGGCAAAGAAACCGACGAACTCGTACTTGCCGACATTGCTGCGCATGTTGTATCGCAAATGGATGAAGACACATTTTATATAATGGGTAGCGGCTCAACCGTTGAGGCCATAATGGAAGAAATGGGACTTGAGAATACGTTGCTTGGCGTTGATTTAATAAAAGATCAAACC
>NZ_JBEOPP010000509.1:0-243 GCF_040310185.1 Shewanella sp. T24-MNA-CIBAN-0130
GCCCCAAAGTGTTGTCGGTATCATTGGTCTGGTTAGCATAGTATTCCTCCGCTCAGTAGTAGGGGTGCGAACAAGCAGGCCAAGCCAGATCCAAATACAGAAGTCGCAGCATTCAGTGAAACGCCTTCATAAATCATCTTGGCTCTCATGTCTGACGAGTAAGCATCACACATACAATATGCGATTGACGACATTTCATCTGTTCGCTAGCGAACTTTCTGCCAGCCAATGACCCTATTAGAT
>NZ_JBEOPP010000510.1:0-243 GCF_040310185.1 Shewanella sp. T24-MNA-CIBAN-0130
CAACAGTATGGCGTTCAACAAAACGGAACACTATACTCAAAAATATGAATCAAAGCGTAGGTTAGTACCTGGCATTTCCTCACTTTTAGCATTTTTTAGCTTTTTATTTTTTTGTTTTAGAAACTTTACAACACATGATGTTATCCATGCACATGATCTTAACACCTTGATGCCGGCAGTACTTCTGAAATTTTTAAAAAAAAATAAAGTTAAGATAATTTACGACGCTCATGAGTATGAGAT
>NZ_JBEOPP010000511.1:0-243 GCF_040310185.1 Shewanella sp. T24-MNA-CIBAN-0130
CCTTGGCGCCATTGTCATTCTTGTTAGTGATGACGGTTTTTGCCTTATTGATTCAGCTCAAAACCTTTTACGTTGATGGTAATTGGCTGCTTATCATTATGGACATCATCATTCTAGTCGCAACGATTTTAGTGACGTTTGAGAGTCTATCGGTATTGCGTAAAGAGTGGACCTTGCATAAAGGTAAAAGCAATATTGAAAAGTAATATCTAGATATAACGTCTAATCACTATTGGAATAGAT
>NZ_JBEOPP010000512.1:0-243 GCF_040310185.1 Shewanella sp. T24-MNA-CIBAN-0130
AGGTTTAGCATATGTTGATGCTCAAAAAGCCGCAGGTCAAACGGGTATCGTCATCGACACTGATGTGAATGGTGGTAGCGGTGAAGTCAGAGGTTTGGAATTAGGTTACCAGCAACAGTTCAGCTTTTTACCCGGCATTTGGGCAGGTTTAGGTGTTAACGCAAACTATACTTATGCAGATAGTGAACAACCCGATGGCAATCCATTACTGAATATTTCTAAGCACACCGCTAACACTCAAGT
>NZ_JBEOPP010000513.1:0-243 GCF_040310185.1 Shewanella sp. T24-MNA-CIBAN-0130
TTTCAGGACATGTCGGTAGCTCGCTTTGTAAAACATGATGCGATTGATTTTAGGGGCATGATTGCTGAAATGGGCAGCGGCTTTACCAACAAGCCTTATGAATTGCTTATTGGGCCACTGTATGGCAACCGAGCCTTGAACAAAGTTGAGCAAATATTAAAAAAACTAAAGCCAACGAAACAACAAAGTAAACCTAAAAGGTTGATGTGGATAGCTGCCAACACACGCTATTGGGGCTTAAGT
>NZ_JBEOPP010000514.1:0-242 GCF_040310185.1 Shewanella sp. T24-MNA-CIBAN-0130
GGTTGTTCTCTTTGGCCTCACTGACTCGCGATATCAACGATTCAAGTGCGGGTCCATCAATATCGGTAAAGGGTTTACTCACGGTTTATCCACATCGTTTAGGCTGAAATCGAGGTTGCTGGGGGAAGGGTTATGATCCGATAACATTAACAATCAAGCACTAATATTGCTGTTTTTTTGACTTAAATAAGATCGTGTTTTTGCCACATTGGATCGCAGTTCAGCAACAGCTGCCGTAACTG
>NZ_JBEOPP010000515.1:0-242 GCF_040310185.1 Shewanella sp. T24-MNA-CIBAN-0130
TATGTAATCGACACCAGCAAAGTTTTGGTCTTCTAAGTTCACTATGACAATGCTTTCCAATGTATAAGCCTCTTCACCGACTTCTCGCTCATAGTTCTTTACGTAAGTAGAGAAACCTTTAGCTAAACGAGGATGCTCATGCAATGACGGATCGATAAAAGTTTTGAATAACTCAATATCGTTGGTTTTTAGTATTTCCCTATAAATCTTACATTTATCAAGAAAAATATTATCGGTATTAC
>NZ_JBEOPP010000516.1:0-242 GCF_040310185.1 Shewanella sp. T24-MNA-CIBAN-0130
GTCAAGCGGTATCGGTAGCTGGAGTGAGCAAGATATCGTCACTTATCTGCGTACAGGCGAGCTTGATCAACGTGCATACGCTGGTGGCCCCATGGGTGAAGCGGTCGCCCACAGTACCCGCTACTTAAAAAATGAAGACTTAAGCGCCATTGCGTCTTATCTAAAAGCCGTACCTGCTGTCCAAACCGAAGACAAAGTGTCTGCGGTGGATGTGTCGCGTCTGCCAACGCCAATCAACGAAT
>NZ_JBEOPP010000517.1:0-242 GCF_040310185.1 Shewanella sp. T24-MNA-CIBAN-0130
AATCCACTTTGTGGATGATTCTGATATGGCCATCGCCTCGGCAAAGCATAATTGGCAAGCGAACGCGCTAGATACTCCATCTCAAGATCTTCAATCCCAAGATCCTCAAACTGAACAAATGCCACAAGCTTTTTTCCATTGGGACGATTGCCTGAGTAATTTACCAGCTGATGTTGAACCAGATTTAGTGATATGTAACCCTCCGTTTCATCAAGGTGAAGCCATTACCGACCATATCGCTT
>NZ_JBEOPP010000518.1:0-242 GCF_040310185.1 Shewanella sp. T24-MNA-CIBAN-0130
TCCAGCAGGAGCCCGTGCTGTTTCACCGCACGCTCGCGGAGAACATCGCGTATGCACGCCCCGATGCGAGCCGCGCGGACATCGAGCGCGCCGCGCGCCTGGCCAGCGCGCACGACTTCATCGTCGCACTGCCGGACGGCTATGACACGCTGGTCGGCGAACGCGGGATCAAGCTGTCGGGCGGCGAACGCCAGCGCGTCGCGATCGCGCGTGCGTTCCTCGCCGATGCGCCGATCCTGATC
>NZ_JBEOPP010000519.1:0-242 GCF_040310185.1 Shewanella sp. T24-MNA-CIBAN-0130
GCGGGGCGGGGGGGGGTGGGGGGGGCGGGGGTGCGGGGGCTCGGGGGGGGGGTGGGGGGGGGGGGGCGGGGGGGGGGGGGGGGGGGGTGGGGGCGGGGGGGGGGGGGGGGCGGGGGGGGGCGGCGGGGGGGGGCGGGGGGGGGGGGGGGCGGGGGCGCGGGGGGGGGGGGCGGGGGGGCGGGGGCGGGGGGGCGGGGGCGGGGCCGGCGCGGGTCAGCGCGCCCCGCGCCCCTCACCGCCGC
>NZ_JBEOPP010000520.1:0-241 GCF_040310185.1 Shewanella sp. T24-MNA-CIBAN-0130
GGTTAATGCACATAAACACCCAACCCATTAATATAAGATATAAAGAGGTCTAAAATGGCGATCGGTTTAGTCGGTAAAAAATGCGGCATGACCCGTGTCTTCACTGAAGCAGGCGCATCTATCCCTGTAACAGTGGTTGAGATCAGTGCTAACCGCATTACTCAAGTAAAAAATACTGATGTAGATGGCTATCAAGCCATCCAAGTCACCACAGGTACTCGTCGTGACAGCCGCGTAACAG
>NZ_JBEOPP010000521.1:0-241 GCF_040310185.1 Shewanella sp. T24-MNA-CIBAN-0130
TGTAGAGAAAGATAACTTGTGGGTTGAATAACAATATTGCCTTTGGTGACAGATGAGCTTTGCGGTGCGCCAATAAAGTTAACCTGATTGGTTGTCGTCACCCCATTGATATCGACAGATGTCAGCACCTGACCGGTTAGTGGGTCATAGGTATTGGTTGTCACGGCAACGCCCGGCCATTGGGCGTTAAAGGTTTTGTAGGCAAAATAACCATCATTAGTCATAGCGACCTGATTGTATC
>NZ_JBEOPP010000522.1:0-241 GCF_040310185.1 Shewanella sp. T24-MNA-CIBAN-0130
GCAACGATTCAATTTGCTTAATAATCAAATCAATTTCACCCGGCGTAATATTATCTCCAGCATACTTTTTAGCGAGATACTGGCTCAAATCAGCTTTAATTAACACGTCGGTATTATCGCGTTCAATGTCACAGCCTCGCACATATGGGTAACCTTGCTCACCCAACAGCTCAATAATGGCCTCTTCTAACTTCGCTTCTGTAAATTTCATAGTAAGTCTCTGCACCAGTTAGTTATAAAG
>NZ_JBEOPP010000523.1:0-241 GCF_040310185.1 Shewanella sp. T24-MNA-CIBAN-0130
TTACGAGACTTAGTGAAAACGGCATTAAGAATGCGCGCTGACCGCATTATTGTTGGCGAAGTCAGGGGCGGTGAAGTATTTGATATGCTCCAAGCCATGAACTGTGGCCACGATGGAAGCCTAACGACTGTGCATGCCAATAACCCACAAGATGTGATCAACCGTCTACGCTCATTGGCCCAAATGGAAGAAGCGGCAATATGCCGTGACACCATTGATCATATGATCAGCTCATCAATAC
>NZ_JBEOPP010000524.1:0-241 GCF_040310185.1 Shewanella sp. T24-MNA-CIBAN-0130
GTCACGGCCTCGGTGACCGAAGACTTTACCGGCACCATCGCTGACTCCATCAACTATTCCGTAGATCAACTGCGCGACCTGGTGGCAACTATCAACCTCACCGCCGGCCAGGTCGCCGGCGCGGTGCAGGACACCCAGGCCACCGCCATGCACCTGGCCCAAGCCTCGGAGCACCAGGCCCAGCAGATCGCCGAAGCTTCCACGGCGATCAATCAGATGGCCCAGTCCATTGATCAAGTAT
>NZ_JBEOPP010000525.1:0-241 GCF_040310185.1 Shewanella sp. T24-MNA-CIBAN-0130
TGCTTTAGCTGGTGCGGGTATCGCCTATTTACCGCTAAACTTGATCAGACAAGAACTCGAAGATGGACGCTTAGTTCCTATCTTAGATGACTATAGTAATAGCCAGTTTGAATTCAGCCTCTATTTCAGGCCAAGAAAACAGATGCCAACTAGATGTGTTAACTTTAAGGAATTCTTACTCAGACGAGTTAAAGAAATCAGCCAGGAAGAGTAATCTTCGATAATAGTTAACACTTGGATT
>NZ_JBEOPP010000526.1:0-241 GCF_040310185.1 Shewanella sp. T24-MNA-CIBAN-0130
GCTTTATTCTGAACAAAACATGACTTTAGCGTCAAAATCGTTGTTTATAACGCCATCAGCAGTAAGCCATGCGATAAAACGATTACGTTTAGTGTTAAACGACCCGCTATTTGTACGCCAAGGCCTGCAAATGCAACCGACAGCTGCTTGTCAACGTATGGCTCCGCAACTTATAAGTGCGCTAAATCGAATAAGGCAAATACTGCAGCAATGTGGGGAGTTTGACCCGCTTACTACGGAG
>NZ_JBEOPP010000527.1:0-241 GCF_040310185.1 Shewanella sp. T24-MNA-CIBAN-0130
ACATATGACCGGGTGCATGGGTAATCGCAATGTCTGGCTTAGTGTGCATGACAATGGCTTGCGGCGTCACACCACATGCCCAAAACACCGGAACTTCCCCTTCTTTGATCACAGATGGTTCTCCAAAGTCTGGTTGATCTACATGTTCAATGCCAATCACAGCTGGATCACCTATATGGATAGGACCGCCATGTACCGATGGGAATCTAGATGTCACCTGAACACTTCTTGTGACTTGATG
>NZ_JBEOPP010000528.1:0-240 GCF_040310185.1 Shewanella sp. T24-MNA-CIBAN-0130
TTCTTTATGAGTGACTGGTGGCCTTTTTAAGGAGTAATGCATGAAAATTAAACTGATTGCGTCGGCTGTATCGATAGTCGCATCAATACTAATGCTAACCGCACCTGCACATGCAGAACGGATTAAAGACATCGCCAGTATTCAAGGGGTGCGAAGTAACCAATTAGTCGGTTATGGCTTGGTGGTCGGTTTGCCAGGTACTGGGGAAAAAACCCGTTACACCGAACAAACCTTCAGAAC
>NZ_JBEOPP010000529.1:0-240 GCF_040310185.1 Shewanella sp. T24-MNA-CIBAN-0130
GTTTAGGTGTCGGTATTCAAGGTTTAGGCGTATCAGATATTGCTTATCAAAATGCTCTCGTTTATGCCAAAGAGCGTATTCAAGGCCGTGCATTAAGTGGTGTTAAGCAGCCAGAGCAAGCTGCAGACTCATTATTAGTCCACGGCGACGTGCGTCGTATGTTGTTATCACAAAAGTCGTTCAACGAAGGTACACGTGCGCTAATGGGTCAACAAGCGCTGTGGCTTGACCAAGTAGAAC
>NZ_JBEOPP010000530.1:0-240 GCF_040310185.1 Shewanella sp. T24-MNA-CIBAN-0130
CTATAGAATCTAAGCTGCGAAGATATCATGTTCGCTTGTTATCACCTTTACCGCTTGTTACCGCTTGTCACCCTCATTTCATCGTAGTTTCTTTTCGATGAAATTATAAGAAAGGTTTTACCAGATTGGCCATCATGTTGATGTGGTCGTCGTTGTCATTTAGGCATTCGATGTATCTGAAGTTTTTGCCGCCGGCATCTTCAAATACGTGACGATTTTCGCCTTTGATTTCTTCTAGGG
>NZ_JBEOPP010000531.1:0-240 GCF_040310185.1 Shewanella sp. T24-MNA-CIBAN-0130
GGGCAATAGCGGGCATAAAAAAAGTATCGTCGTACTCATCTTCATCATCGCTAAGCTCTTGCGCTTGCGCCTGAGTTTTACCTTTATCGAGGTAATACTGAACGACCCTTTCACGCTCTTCATCGAAGGCATCCGACAAGCGCTTTAGAAACATCATGCCAAAGATGTAGTCTTTAAATTCAGACGCATCCATATTGCCACGCAGAATATCGGCCGTTTCCCACAAGAATGATTCAAGGG
>NZ_JBEOPP010000532.1:0-238 GCF_040310185.1 Shewanella sp. T24-MNA-CIBAN-0130
GTGGGGGGGGAAGAAAAAAAAAAAAAAAAAAAAAACAAAAAAAAAAAAAAAAAACGTTTTTAAAAAGATCTGTATTAATAAAACATAAACAAAAAAAAAAAAAAAAAAAAAAAAAAAAACAAAAAAAAAAAAAAAAAAAAAAAAAATAAAAAAAAAAAACAAAAAAAAAAAAAAAAAAAAAAAAAAAAAAAAAAAAAAAAAAAAAAAAAAAAAAAAAAAAAAAAAAAAAAAAAAAAAA
>NZ_JBEOPP010000533.1:0-240 GCF_040310185.1 Shewanella sp. T24-MNA-CIBAN-0130
ATATCCAGCCGTTATCGGTTTTAGCTAGTGGCGGTAAACGGTGCTGGCGTACAAAGTGACCATCAGTTGCTGATTGCTGTACTAGCTCATCGTTTTTATAAAGTTTGAAATGAAAAGGGTCGCTGTAAAATTCTAGGCGGTATTCGCCACCACTTACGCTGTAATCATTATTGTTTTTGCTAAGTGTGAGGGGGTATTCTGATGGGGTTGTGGTTAATATTTTAAATTGCTCGTCATGCG
>NZ_JBEOPP010000534.1:0-239 GCF_040310185.1 Shewanella sp. T24-MNA-CIBAN-0130
GTAGTTTTTCACAGTATAAAATAATTTGAAAGTGGTGAGCATATTAGATCATAATTTAATGCGGATTGGTATAAGTTGGTTGAGTTTTCATACTTTTTACACCGTTTTGTTTTAAGGGGAGTTTACCTCAATCGGTGTACAGATTCATTAAGCCACAATACCCTAGCAGCGAAGCGATACTAGCAGCGAAGCGATACTAGCAGCGAAGCGATACTAGCAGCGAAGCGATACTAGCAGCG
>NZ_JBEOPP010000535.1:0-239 GCF_040310185.1 Shewanella sp. T24-MNA-CIBAN-0130
CAGTTATAATGGTGTTTCATCGATTTACGCTAAAAATCGTTCTTTAGTTGTATCGTATTGAAAATAGAAAAATCGTAATCGTCTGATATTAATGCTTTTAATTTTTCTGGCGGTGACCAGAAACTCTACTTTACGCGCAAGCTCGGTTTGTTTTTTGTCTGTTAGGCATAATTAATTGCTTTACTTCAATAAGATAGCAAATGTAGGATGTTATTAATCAATAAGTTAAGGGACTGGCT
>NZ_JBEOPP010000536.1:0-239 GCF_040310185.1 Shewanella sp. T24-MNA-CIBAN-0130
TTATTATGAGCATAAACAGACGTCAAGCATTGACACAAATTATTGGTTTAAGCACTGCAGCAGCTGGGGCAACGTTATTAGGCACATCTGCATTTGCTGCCACAGACGCAGATGGCAACTACCGTTTAGAACTTGGTGAAAAACTTAAATATGCGCCACTTGATGCGATGCAAACAGCAAAACTTGCCTATGAAACGGGTGGCGGTTGTATGCACCAAGTATTTCACGCCATTGTGACT
>NZ_JBEOPP010000537.1:0-239 GCF_040310185.1 Shewanella sp. T24-MNA-CIBAN-0130
CTGGTGAACAGGCCGAGGCGACGCACGCCCAGGCCGAGCGCGCGGGAGTTCTGGCGCAGGTTGTTGCCGTACCAGCGGAACATCAGCTTGCGGCTGGCCTTGATGAAGCTCTTTTCCGGCGGGTGTTCCACGGTGTTGATCGCGGCATCCGGCACGTAGAAGGTGTCGTAGCCCAGGCGCATCAGGCTGAACCAGCTGGACTTGTCATCCCCGGTGAGGAACTTGAAGCGGCCCAGGCG
>NZ_JBEOPP010000538.1:0-239 GCF_040310185.1 Shewanella sp. T24-MNA-CIBAN-0130
ATTATGAGTCGTTAAAACATAGCATTTTTCTATATTGTTCAACATTTCAAAACTAAATATAAACAGCGATTTAACTCCAAAACCCATTGCTGGCGTGTTGTTCTGAATTGATATATATTTACATCAATCTGATCCCTATTTGATCCCTAACCTGATCCCCAGGGGTAGAACAACAAATTTCAGCCACCTGAATAGCAATAGCTGGTAAGTAGAAGGAGCGAAAAATGACTGTAAAGGAT
>NZ_JBEOPP010000539.1:0-239 GCF_040310185.1 Shewanella sp. T24-MNA-CIBAN-0130
ACGCGATATCGCTGGTGTGAAGTTAGGGCCGGCGATGTCGATGTGTTGCTGGGGCGTCGGGTGCGGGGGCCGCGCGGCGGGGGGGGGGCGGGGGGGGGGGGGGGGGGGGGGGGGGGGGGGGGTCGGGGGGGGGGGGGTGGGGTGGGTGGTGGGGGGGGGGGGGGGCGGGCTGGACGCGTTTATGTGCTTCAGTGAATCGGGCTTATGCTTTTAGTCTGTCTCTTTATCCCGTCAGCGGG
>NZ_JBEOPP010000540.1:0-239 GCF_040310185.1 Shewanella sp. T24-MNA-CIBAN-0130
GTTTGATCCTGAAGAAGACAGTGAACTACTCAAAAACGAATACAACATACCAAGTCGTTATATCAAAACGATTATGTCACCATGGACAGTAAAACGTTTACACCAGTCTGGTGGTGATATCTCAAAATTTAGAGTCGTAAAAGTGTATCCATCGGTGCTCGATCAAATCGGTATTGCTAAAACAGAACCCGGAGATGAAAATAACCAAGATATTTCTGCTTTGGTGGGTAAAGTTGATA
>NZ_JBEOPP010000541.1:0-238 GCF_040310185.1 Shewanella sp. T24-MNA-CIBAN-0130
TGTCCAAATAGCTCAAACGCTAATACAAAGACATGTGAAAATCAGGAGTGCAGCGACACCTTACGACCCCGAATATGCAGCTTACTTAGGTACGCGCAAGCGGGCAAAGGAAGGTAGAAACTCATGGTTCGAACCCGTCTTGGCTGCGATATAGGGTGCTGGGTAACAGAACACGCCTTAGCGGAGGCTTGAGCCGTATGCAGTGAAAGTTGCACGTACGGTTCTTAGGAGGGCGGCA
>NZ_JBEOPP010000542.1:0-238 GCF_040310185.1 Shewanella sp. T24-MNA-CIBAN-0130
TTTTGCATCACCATCGCCGCCTTTAGCACTTTTGGCTTGACTAAAAATAGCTCGCTCACATGCGTCTAAATCCTCTAGGGCTAGCTCAGTGTTAATCACTTAAATATCGCCAGCAGGATCAATTTTGTTCTCTAAGTGGACAATATTCGGATCTTCAAAACAACGCACAACATGACCAATTGCGTCTGTTTCAAGAATATTGGCCAAAAATTTATTGCCTAAACCTTCACCTTTCGAT
>NZ_JBEOPP010000543.1:0-238 GCF_040310185.1 Shewanella sp. T24-MNA-CIBAN-0130
TTTTCTGGTACCCGTTCTGACCACATAGTGCTTGAACTACCAAATACCAAACTTAATGCATGATCACATTATATGACTAAGCAATCACAATCAGATGCGATTGGCGGATATGATGCTATGGTTGACCCATCAGCTAATTATAACTGGGATTTTAACACTATCGACAATGCAACTATTACATTAGGCATTCGTTTTGAAACCCAAGACAGCGATGTTGCTGACAAGTTTGTTAGTAATA
>NZ_JBEOPP010000544.1:0-238 GCF_040310185.1 Shewanella sp. T24-MNA-CIBAN-0130
TCATGGCATGATGCAATTGTCCCATACTCATCGCTCGTACGACTAAATCAATATCATTAGCATCAACGGCCTTGCCACTAGAAGCAGTATAGCTTTGCGCAGGAGCAACCCAAGCAATCTTTGGAATATGTTGACTGCTTTGTGCTTCACTGACGTCTTTGAATATGCCCATCGCTACGCCGCCTTTGGCACGGATTTTCTCAAGCTTCGCCAAGGTTTCGCTATTACTGTTGATATC
>NZ_JBEOPP010000545.1:0-238 GCF_040310185.1 Shewanella sp. T24-MNA-CIBAN-0130
TAACCTTAAAATCTTGCTGTTTACGCGCAATTGCCATAATCGCCATGGTGACGAATAGCGCAAACAAGCCCCACAGTTGAAGCCATTTAGGCATGACAGCCGACCAACCTGCTCCTAATTGATTCAATTCGAGCATTCCCATGATAGCAGGCACTGCGGGAATAACTTGAGATGCTAATACCAATGGTTCAGGAATAAGCGCCAATGGCCACACAAACCCAGACACGAATAGAATTGG
>NZ_JBEOPP010000546.1:0-238 GCF_040310185.1 Shewanella sp. T24-MNA-CIBAN-0130
TGACTTTACTGAAAACAGCGCCGTCGATGGCGATGTTGCCGCAACCTACACCACCTTTGATGAAGACGGCGATACACTGACGGTGGACTTTACTGCCGGCAGCAATGACGACGGTTACTATGCGTTAGTCAACGGCGAAGTGGTCTTGACCCAAGCCGGTGCTGATCTCGTCAACAACGGCGGCACCTTACCGCCAGTGGATTTAACCGTCTCTGATGGCAACTTAACCGGCCAAGAC
>NZ_JBEOPP010000547.1:0-238 GCF_040310185.1 Shewanella sp. T24-MNA-CIBAN-0130
ATCGACTGGAGTACCGTCTCAGGGCATTCGCTGAACTTGAGCCCGGCAATCGCCGGGCTTTTTTATGCACGCCAGACAGACAGCCCAGAGATACCGGAACTCAACCGTAACAATTGACCACACAACCGTCAGGAGGAATAACCCTCCTGAATGAATGTGGAGAATGACGATGGATCCTATTTCGATGGCAGCAGGCGCAATCCCGATGATATCGGGCCTTCTCGACAAGGGCCTGGAT
>NZ_JBEOPP010000548.1:0-237 GCF_040310185.1 Shewanella sp. T24-MNA-CIBAN-0130
GTGCCGGGTTCAGGGTGTTGTGATCGCCACCGCTGGCGAAGGGGCCGCGGATGACCTGGCCGCTGGTATTTTTCCATGTGGTGCTGTGCAGCTTGCCCCACTGCCAGGCCTTGTGATCGGCGCCCAATTGGCTGTCGCCAGTAGTGATGGCGGCGGCCAGGGTGCGGGCCAGGATCGCGGGTTTGTCTTCTTTTTGCGCGGTACGCGTGTCATCCCAGAACGGGCTGTCTTCACGGC
>NZ_JBEOPP010000549.1:0-237 GCF_040310185.1 Shewanella sp. T24-MNA-CIBAN-0130
GGCATATGCTGGAGTTTTTTCGCCCAGATACTATCGCTTTTAGCTCGCGCGGCTTGTTGCTGAGCATCTTGCAAGCCAGGATGAGCGGATTCGAGCGTTAAGCTCAAGAGCGAATCAGCATAATCATCTGCAATATGCAGCGCTATTCGTCCGCCGAGTGAGTAACCCAATACATGAAACTGCATATAACCCATGCTATGCATTTTACTCACAATAAGCTCTGCCGTTTGGTGTAAT
>NZ_JBEOPP010000550.1:0-237 GCF_040310185.1 Shewanella sp. T24-MNA-CIBAN-0130
CGTTTAAAATTTTTATAGCTGAACTGATGTTTATGCAGCCATTTATTGAGGCCTGACACTGTGTACTTAATCTGAAATTGTTCTGAGATATAAGCGACTATTTGATGGCTATGCAAGTAGGTCACCTCACACAGGTGTGCAATCAATAGTTCAGTTTGCTCTTGACTCAGATAACTTAAGGAGCCGCCACTATTACACGTGAGTGTTTGGTCTTGAGGTTAGGCAGCTATGAATCGA
>NZ_JBEOPP010000551.1:0-237 GCF_040310185.1 Shewanella sp. T24-MNA-CIBAN-0130
GTATGTACACAGACGTTTAGACATAGTGCTGAAAAGGAAGTGTTTTTGTCGTGACTGTCGATAAACTTGTTAGCAAGTTCAACCAAACGAATACAACTATGTTTGTCCTTACAGGCATCAATACTCGAAGTATCAACCGGCGTAAAACTAATGAGGTGGTAAACAGCAAACAAAGTGAGCGATGCCCTCGATTAGTGCGATTAGTGCGATTAGTAACGAAGTTAACGGGCGTAGAGC
>NZ_JBEOPP010000552.1:0-237 GCF_040310185.1 Shewanella sp. T24-MNA-CIBAN-0130
GCCCATATATGTTTGAGCATTAGACCTAATGTCGTCAAACGAATTAGATATCTGAGGTAGGCACTCAAAGCCCGGCTTTGCAAAAAAATATCCTTGGTAAAGCTTCACCCCTATATTTCGTAAAAAGTTGAACTCACCCTCTGATTCAACGCCTTCTGCCAGAACGTCAATACCCAGATCTGTACACACACTGTAAATCCCTTTAACAATTGCTTGCCGTGGGCCGTGGTGGTCAAT
>NZ_JBEOPP010000553.1:0-237 GCF_040310185.1 Shewanella sp. T24-MNA-CIBAN-0130
CTTGTTAGTTGATGAAAATGGCATCGCTGAGCTTAGGAAATCTAAGCAGTTCAAAAGGCATGATAAAGAAACTCTAGCTAGTACTATGTCAATTGAACGCTTAAAAAAAGCATTCAATAAACAGTTCAGGTCAAAGCATGAAATGTGTGAGTTCGTAGCCAGAACTCATACCTTAGATATTATTCGGCATCATTCTCGTACCAGTCTATATAATAGATATCATCAATTATCTAATAT
>NZ_JBEOPP010000554.1:0-237 GCF_040310185.1 Shewanella sp. T24-MNA-CIBAN-0130
TTACTAAGCTACGTGAACAAGCCCGTGAAAAAGGTGTCGTTTTAAAAGTAGTAAAAAATACTCTTGCAAAACGCGCATTTGAAGGCACTAAGTTTGAAAGCATGTCAGACCGTATGACTGGTCCACTACTTTTGGCTTTCTCTATGGAAGACTTGGGATCTGCTGCTAGAGTCGTTTTCGACTTCAGCAAAGAGAACAAAGCTTTAGAGACCAAATTAGTATCAGTCGGTGGTGAAG
>NZ_JBEOPP010000555.1:0-237 GCF_040310185.1 Shewanella sp. T24-MNA-CIBAN-0130
GCAAGAACACCCTGGCAGTTTTATTACCGTGGTACAAATCGCGCTTAATGCGGTGGCCATTTTGGCAGGTGTTATCGGCGAATCAGCCATCAGTCCTTATTTAGTGCGCTTGTTCGGTCATGAAGCGCTCGCCTCTGTGGTGTCATTCATCATTGTCACCAGCGTTTTTGTCCTGTTTGCTGACCTCATGCCAAAGCGTCTCGCCATGTCCAACTCTGAACCTATCGCCATCAAAGT
>NZ_JBEOPP010000556.1:0-237 GCF_040310185.1 Shewanella sp. T24-MNA-CIBAN-0130
GGTAAGCATGGATAACTTGATTTATGCAGGCAGTAAAGTATGATTTATTGCAATGTAATGCAATAAAGAATGATAAACCAAGTCGCTAAAGTTTATCATTGTGACCCTCTGCCAAAGCCAGTAGAATAGCCTCATGCTAAATTTAACCCCCCGTTATACCAGCACTCGCACTGACGAGCTGCCCACCGCGTTGCAACCACTTGCCGCCCAATCATTAACGCTCGCTCGCTTGTATGC
>NZ_JBEOPP010000557.1:0-237 GCF_040310185.1 Shewanella sp. T24-MNA-CIBAN-0130
TAAGCCAGACAGGTGACGCCAAATACGCACCAAGTTTGCACTTACAACTGATTGAACTTGAAACAGATTTAAAACGGCTAAAAGCCTTTGCAAGACGCAGCGACAAGGTAAGCCATAAAAGTGATGTGTTGCTGCCCAAGTGGCTACCCATTACCACCGACTATTTAGCAAAGCTAGACGCTAACAACCAAAAGGACAAAGTAAATGACCATCCTATTTTTGCTTACTGCATTGTGT
>NZ_JBEOPP010000558.1:0-237 GCF_040310185.1 Shewanella sp. T24-MNA-CIBAN-0130
CCTCAGGCATACCGGGTCCTGATGGAATAACTTGAACCATGTCGGATGGTTCCTCGTCGTGCGGATGGCATTGTGGCGGTTCGGGTAACATTCTCTGGTCTGTTTCGGTTTCCCAATCCCAGGCGAGAATGCAGTTAAGCACTGGCACACTGGAGCCGGTAATTCTCACCATGACATCAACCCACTCACCAACACCAGCGCTTTGCTTAAAATATTTAGGATCGACTAGATTCATTG
>NZ_JBEOPP010000560.1:0-236 GCF_040310185.1 Shewanella sp. T24-MNA-CIBAN-0130
ATCCAACCATTTTGTTATCTGCGAAATTATATTGCTGCTTTAACTTCAACGCTTGTAATAACTCGCCAGTGAAATAATCGCTACGCCTTGGATCGCATGCTAGCGTTGCCAATGAATCGAGCACTGGCATGCTACCTTTGTAACTACCAAAGTTGGTTTCTAGGCCCCAAAAAGCAACAATATATTGCCCAGGCACACCATACTCTTTTGTTAGCTTAGTTAATAATGCCCCATGT
>NZ_JBEOPP010000561.1:0-236 GCF_040310185.1 Shewanella sp. T24-MNA-CIBAN-0130
GTCATAGGCAATGGCGTAATAACTGGCAAGCGCTTGCTGATATTGTTTGGCTTCAAAATTGGCGTCAGCAAACAAGTACTCGTCATTAAGAATATCTTTAGTGAGTAACGTGCTGGCTTGAGGTAATTTGGCCAATTGTAAATAGGTCTTTAATGCGCTGGCAGCCTGTGCGAAAGCGCTAATTCGTTGTGCACCTTGCTGAGTTTGTGCATCGGCATACAAACGGCGGCTATGCT
>NZ_JBEOPP010000562.1:0-236 GCF_040310185.1 Shewanella sp. T24-MNA-CIBAN-0130
GCCCGTTATAGCCTAGCACCGCAGTGGCAATCAGAACAGCTGGCGTTAAATAATAACCTACCAGACAGCTGCGGCGAGCATGTTTTTTATGTCGCCTATCCTGACGCCAAAGACTTTGCGGCACGGGTCATCGCGGCCAAATGGCAAGCACTGGGAAACACCCTAAGTGGCAAGGTCATCTCACAAGAAACGCCTTATCAGACCGCAAAAAATAGCAAGTCGACGCAGGGTCTGGC
>NZ_JBEOPP010000563.1:0-236 GCF_040310185.1 Shewanella sp. T24-MNA-CIBAN-0130
GTGTTACCGGTAATCTTCATCGAGCCCTGGGTGATGATCACGCCGCCGGTATAGGTGGCGACACCTTTCTTGTCATCGAGCTGTGCATCGTCAGCCGAAATATGGATCGGTTGCTGGCTATCGTTCGGCAGAGCCCAGGCGCTCACGCTTCCCAGTGCTGCGCCCAGACCGAGCAAAATAGGGAGGGTTTTAACGAGCCTCATACTGTCCTCTTACGTTCGATAGCAGGTGTATCC
>NZ_JBEOPP010000564.1:0-236 GCF_040310185.1 Shewanella sp. T24-MNA-CIBAN-0130
TACTGGTATACTTTGCATTGAGTCAGTTCGAACAACACAAAGGTTACAGTCGATTACCCGACGAGCAAAAACGCGACATCAAAATCTTTTTTGATACTTACAAAGTAGCCATCAGCGAAGCCAAAGTATTATTATTTGCCATCGCAGACACCCAACTTATTGAACAAGCTTGTAACGACGCACACGACAACAAACTGCCCGCAAGTAAACTCAATAGCGGCCACTCACTAGAATTC
>NZ_JBEOPP010000565.1:0-236 GCF_040310185.1 Shewanella sp. T24-MNA-CIBAN-0130
GAGGAACCTCAGCGCCCCAGTGTTCGCCTTCGGTTTTCGGCGACTTGCCGGCCAGCAGCGCTTCTTCCTGGCCGTCCAGGCCCTCGACGGTGTAGCAACCCAGGCTGCCACTGACGCGAAAGCGCGGCGCCTGGCTGTTCTGCAACGCGTTGCCCCACAGGTGCGAAATCACGCCGTTGGCGTGGGTGAGGGAGACAAAGAAGCCGTGGTCCACGGTGGGATGTTCAGGCGTGTAG
>NZ_JBEOPP010000566.1:0-236 GCF_040310185.1 Shewanella sp. T24-MNA-CIBAN-0130
GCCTACTTGTGCACCGACCAACGACAACTTGATGGAAATCATGATGATGGCCGATGCCTTGCGTCGCTCTAGTGCTGGCCGTATCACCGCTGTCATGCCCTACTTTGGTTATGCCCGTCAAGACCGTCGTCCGCGTTCAGCGCGTGTTCCTATCTCGGCCAAAGTCGTCGCTGACATGCTCAACATCGTCAGTATCGATCGCGTCATGACCGTTGATTTGCACTCAGATCAAATTC
>NZ_JBEOPP010000567.1:0-235 GCF_040310185.1 Shewanella sp. T24-MNA-CIBAN-0130
CAACTATGCGGCTAAATCGAAGAGAGTTAAATTACAGGTGTAGATGAGTCAGCGAGAATTCAAAACAGGGATGTTTTGGTTAAGCCCACAGGGATGCTGATTTTAAAATCAAGAGCTGGCGTCTCGCTGAATCATCTGCACTAAGGTCACTCTTTCACATCCCTGTGATCGCGACATTTACTACGTACTGTAGCTCACATGCTGCAGGCAATAAGTTCAAATGAAGCTCCGTTAT
>NZ_JBEOPP010000568.1:0-235 GCF_040310185.1 Shewanella sp. T24-MNA-CIBAN-0130
GCCTACGACTGTTAGGTCACGCTTACCTCAACGTCATCTTGTCAGACTCCGCCCTAGCACTGTACCGCATCGTTGTCGCCGAAGCGCCCCGCTTTCCGTCGCTTGGCCACATGTTTTATCGGTCTGGCCCTAATGTTGTGAAATCCATGGTGGCTACCTGTTTATCTCACGCCAACAACGCCAATGAAATTAATTTAAACGATATTAACGAACAAGAAGCGGCAGAAGTATTTAT
>NZ_JBEOPP010000569.1:0-235 GCF_040310185.1 Shewanella sp. T24-MNA-CIBAN-0130
CAGGGATAGGCGTCAGACTACTGCGATAGGCAGCCGTTTGCATCGAACGAGATTTTTGGCTAAAGGCGGCATCATCACTAATATGAGGCATCACAGGCAGGTCAGTGTCGTCAGCTCGACTGTCATCTTCTGGCATCATATCAGCAATATGGTTACCGCTATCACCCTCTGGCACGGCAAAGCTTACCGTTGGTTTAGACGCAACTATCGGTTCAATAGCTGGCGCTGTGACGGT
>NZ_JBEOPP010000570.1:0-235 GCF_040310185.1 Shewanella sp. T24-MNA-CIBAN-0130
GCATCAGCTTGATCAGTATCTTTCCAACGTATAATCTCACCAACAGCACTATTTCGAGAAGGGGTAACATTTGCTACACCGATAGGATCAACAAAACCCGCTTTATAACTAAATATAACCATGGTTTCATTAGGTAACACACCGGCATTCTGACCGCGATCTAGGCTAAGTTGGTTACCTTTAATTCCCATCACTTGAGTTGTTGCAGGCATTTCTGTCAACATACGCGTCAGTA
>NZ_JBEOPP010000571.1:0-235 GCF_040310185.1 Shewanella sp. T24-MNA-CIBAN-0130
TTTAAACACTTATCTGCTGCGCAAATTCGCTATTACGTCGATGCAGAGCAGCCACTATATTGCGCGGGGAGTTTTAAATGCGAAGGGTTAGGCATTGCCTTATTTAGCCGTTTAGAAGGTGACGACCCAAATAGCTTAATTGGACTACCATTAATTAAGCTGATTGATTTACTCTCACAACACGGTGTAGATGTTCTTAGTACAGCAGCAGAATGCTCAATCAACGAATACTAAT
>NZ_JBEOPP010000572.1:0-235 GCF_040310185.1 Shewanella sp. T24-MNA-CIBAN-0130
GCCATTACCAGTGCGGTAGTGCTGGCAAGCTTAGGTCAGCGCGTACATCTTTATGCAGATATTGAGCTATTGACGCAGCAAATAAAACAGTATGGTTTTGAGCATCATTTGCAAGCGCTATGGCAGATGTATGAGCAGCAGCAGGTTATTAGCAGTCAAGCATTACCAGATAGCGCCGACACGTTGATTCATTACTATGAAACGGCGAATTTTAGTGATAGCCGTCATATCAATG
>NZ_JBEOPP010000573.1:0-235 GCF_040310185.1 Shewanella sp. T24-MNA-CIBAN-0130
GTTCAAATGATCAACGACTCAGCACAAACATTGCTGGTGCTGTTGAATGAAGTGCTCGATTTCTCGAAAGCAGACGCCAATAAAATGGATTTAGACATTAAAGAATTTAATTTGCCCGATCTTGTCACTTCTGCATGCCATTCTCATAAAGTGTCGGCAGAGAAAAAGGGCCTTAATTTTGACGTGTTCATATCGCCATTGATCCACGAAAACTATTTGGGTGACTCCGTCAGAG
>NZ_JBEOPP010000574.1:0-235 GCF_040310185.1 Shewanella sp. T24-MNA-CIBAN-0130
TGATTATATATGGCTCATATATCAGTAAAAAAGAAAACCTTGTGTCCCTTGGCGCGTATGTAACCTTAATTGATGTGTTTATAGCGTTTGTAGCGGGTTTATTGATCATCCCTGCTATGTACGTGGCACAAGCGCAAGGTGTTGAAATATTCTCTGCAACTACAGGTAAACTTCTCTCTGAAGATACTCTCGTATTTCAGGTATTGCCTGCCTTATTTGATGGCATGGGTGGTGT
>NZ_JBEOPP010000575.1:0-235 GCF_040310185.1 Shewanella sp. T24-MNA-CIBAN-0130
GCTTAATATGCCGGGTCACGGTTGCTGGCATGGTCTGCTGCGTGCGGGGTGGGGGGCGGAGTGTCATGGGGCTGTGTTTTCTGGGGGGGGGGGGGGGGGGGGGGGGGGGGGGGGTGGGGTGGGGGGGGGGGTGGGTGGGGGGGGGGTGGGTGTGGGGGGGGGGGGGGGGCGGCACAAAGCAAGACAAAAACCAAAAAGACAAAACAAACCCAAAACCAAACAAACAACCGAAAAA
>NZ_JBEOPP010000576.1:0-234 GCF_040310185.1 Shewanella sp. T24-MNA-CIBAN-0130
ACGCAAATGATTGCCCAAGCGTTACTTATTCACGAAACGACCGTAGTTCGATACATTGATGCCTATGCTCACGACCAAAAACTCACGTGTAATAGTGGCGGCTCCTTAAGCTATCTGAGTCAAGAGCAAACTGAACTATTGATTGCACACCTGTGTGAGGTGACCTACTTGCATAGCCATCAAATAGTCGCTTATATCTCAGAACAATTTCAGATTAAGTACACAGTGTCAGGC
>NZ_JBEOPP010000577.1:0-234 GCF_040310185.1 Shewanella sp. T24-MNA-CIBAN-0130
TGATTGAAATATGAACTCCTGTGTATTTGGCATCTGACGTTGTATCGCGTTATTTAATGACTCTGTCGCTAACGCTGCATTGTGTTGGCTTGATAAGGCATACCAAACGATTTCTTTGGTCCCTAAATCAAGTACACAGGCTAAATAACTCCACCCCTGATGTGATGTTATATCGGTAATATCACCCACCCAATGGGTATTATACGTCGTAGGGTTACACTGTCGGCTCAGCCA
>NZ_JBEOPP010000578.1:0-234 GCF_040310185.1 Shewanella sp. T24-MNA-CIBAN-0130
TTCGTCACGGTTAAAAGTCACCGACTTACGACGAATCATCACCTCTACAGACACTATTTCATCATCGAAACGTCCCCCCTCAACTGCAGCACAAGCCCTTTTCTGACTTCGAAGTGCAAAATTATCCTGAGCATCACGGCTTATCTTATACTTATTAGCAATATTTTCGGCAGTCATCCCCATGTGATACTGGTTAAAGACATCTGTCAGTCCATCATGGATCATGGAATCAAG
>NZ_JBEOPP010000579.1:0-234 GCF_040310185.1 Shewanella sp. T24-MNA-CIBAN-0130
CCGCTCTCAGGTAGAGCCACGCCCACACTCCAACCCATCACCTCCAGCGAACCTCTGAAAGTCCAGACGGAAAACAGCCCCCTATATAATCGCGGGCTGTTTCACTACTCTTTCGAGTAAATTTGGCGCCTGGAAATGACCTACGCTCGCATGGGGATAATCGACACTCAGCTGTCCTGGTGTGGCCAAGACGCAGGTGTACCGAATACCATGCAGTGAAGCCCGAAAGGTCCG
>NZ_JBEOPP010000580.1:0-234 GCF_040310185.1 Shewanella sp. T24-MNA-CIBAN-0130
AGTTTACGCTCAAAAAAATATAAAATAAAAACGATAATGATTTAAAAATAGACGATAAAGAATAGAAATATTAAAATATTATATATAAAAAAAATAAAACATAAAATATAAAATATTTAAAAAAAAAAAAAAAAATAATAAAAAAAAATAATTACCAATCATAGCCATATAACTAATGATACTCTAGATCAGATCATTTAAAACAAGCAACAATACGATAACGTAAATAAATAT
>NZ_JBEOPP010000581.1:0-233 GCF_040310185.1 Shewanella sp. T24-MNA-CIBAN-0130
GTGCTGCGCCCGCATTTCATGTCGGCCGACATGGGCGTGACGGGCGGCAATTTCGTGATCGCGGAGACGGGCTCGGTCGCGATCGTGACGAACGAAGGGAACGAGGGCATGTGCACGGTCATGCCGCGCGTGCATGTTGCGGTGACGGGCATCGAGAAGGTGCTGCCGACGCTCGAGGATCTCGCGACCGCGATGCGGCTGCTGCCGCGCTCCGCAACCGGGCAGAAGACGTC
>NZ_JBEOPP010000582.1:0-233 GCF_040310185.1 Shewanella sp. T24-MNA-CIBAN-0130
GTGAAAACGACTGGCTACGCATTTCAATTGGTAGCGAACAAGAACTTAAACAAGTAAAAATTTGGCTTGATGGCCTAGCATTGCCAACAGCCTCAGCAATTTCAGCACAACAGGAAGTATCATGAGTAACCCCTATTTATTTATTGACCGCGACGGCACCATAATTGAAGAGCCAATTACCGATAAACAGGTAGACAGCCTTGAAAAGCTGGCGTTTTTACCCGGTGTAATGC
>NZ_JBEOPP010000583.1:0-233 GCF_040310185.1 Shewanella sp. T24-MNA-CIBAN-0130
GTGTTGACTTCATCCCTCTTAGCAAAGCCAGCATTAACAACTATACCCACTTTATCATCGTCAGTAGTTTCAATTAGTTTCGAGTTCTTCTTTGTTACATTCAATCCATTTAGCTTCTTTCGTAGATTATCTATTGCCGTTATAATCTTTTTTGATATGCTGACTAAAATTGCAGTATCATCTTCACCTGTACTTTTTAAATAATCTAATATTTCAGGGATATTTTCTAGCTT
>NZ_JBEOPP010000584.1:0-233 GCF_040310185.1 Shewanella sp. T24-MNA-CIBAN-0130
GCTCTTGACCGTTGGCGCTCAGCAAGGTCACTTTAAATAAGCTAGAGAGTTTCTTATTCAACGGATGAGCGATTATGGATTTATCGGCCAGCCAATTGTCGCTGGCACAAGCAAATAAATTGGCGCGACTTAAGTTAGCCCGAGTTGTAGTGGTAGTTTGCTCTGATATTACAAGCGACGACAAATACGGGTCTAATATACTGTCGTCGATAAACATTTTATCGGCGATATAG
>NZ_JBEOPP010000585.1:0-233 GCF_040310185.1 Shewanella sp. T24-MNA-CIBAN-0130
CGCTATACGCTGCTGGACCACGACCGCGCGTTGCAGCGCCTGATGGACGCCGCCCACGCCCAGCAGGTCGAGATCGTCGTCGGTGGCCCGTACAGCTCCGGCATCCTCGCTGGCGGTGCGCACTTTGAATACCAGCAAGCCAGCCCGGCGATCATTGCCAAGGTCGAGCAGATCAAGGCGATTGCCCAGGCGTTTGGCGTCAGTATCAAGGCCGCTGCGCTACAGTTCTCACT
>NZ_JBEOPP010000586.1:0-233 GCF_040310185.1 Shewanella sp. T24-MNA-CIBAN-0130
TTTTTTTTATTTATGTTTAGTTTTTATTTCTATTATTTTTTATACATTATTTTATATTTCAATAATTTTTTTATATTTATAATTTTTTTTTAAATAATTTTTTTTAAATTAATTTTTTTATTTTTTTTTTTTTTTTTTGTTGTTTTTATTGTTTTTTTTTTTTTTTTTTTTTTTCTGTTTTTTATTTTTAATTTAAATGTTTTTTATTTTTTTTATTGTTTTTTTTTTTATAC
>NZ_JBEOPP010000587.1:0-232 GCF_040310185.1 Shewanella sp. T24-MNA-CIBAN-0130
CCCCCCCTAATGTCAATGCTCCAGTACCGACCCCAGATGCCTACAAGAGTCTGGTGGGCTCGGAGATGTGTATAAGCGACAGGGTTAATACAGTGCCCGTGGTTGCGCGGCTGTCTTCTGCCACTGAAATCACTTCGTTCGCGTCAGTGAAATGATCGTTCACTGGGCTCACGGTGATGGTCAAGGTCGAGGTGTCGGTCGGGCCAGAGCCGTCGGTTAACACATAGGCTGT
>NZ_JBEOPP010000588.1:0-232 GCF_040310185.1 Shewanella sp. T24-MNA-CIBAN-0130
TCGCCACATTGCTGAAAATGGAACTTGTGGTTGGTATATTTGGTGTGGCGAAGAACTTAGTAACGACCCAGATTTCTTTAAACCACTGCACGTGAGTCACATCAATGAGTACTTACCAGAAATTGAACAGTATCTGGGTTTACCTTCTGGTTATAGATTTTTGGTTGCTGATGGTGTTGAGGATGTATGGCATGATTCATCACTTATCGGCATATAACAAACTGCTCAAGTT
>NZ_JBEOPP010000589.1:0-232 GCF_040310185.1 Shewanella sp. T24-MNA-CIBAN-0130
TGTGGATACTGCTCGGCTAAATCTATTAACTCTTGATAAAGGGCTTTAGCCGTTGAGCAAACAATATCTTTTTGCAATTCGATACACATAACTGGCACAACGTCCCCGCCCACATTAACGCCAACAATGGCAGAACGTTTGACTTGAGTGTGAGTATTAAACACTCGCTCACAGGGCAGTGTATAAAAGCGCTTTAATTTTTGCTTACCGCGCGTAGCATCAACAATATGGC
>NZ_JBEOPP010000590.1:0-232 GCF_040310185.1 Shewanella sp. T24-MNA-CIBAN-0130
GTCTTAATTTGTGCCAGCACCGTTCTTATTAGCGTTACTGGCTGTAGTTATAGCGATCTCAACCAGATGGATAACACCGTGAAGAGTAAGGCTACAGCTATTGTGCAGACACCTGCGGTACAGAAAATCGTTGGTGACTATGCTTCAAACGGCTATGCGACGCGCAAGCAAGGCAGTGATTGGGTGGGCGTCATAGTGAGAGCTGATGGAGCGGCAGATATTGCCATAAAGG
>NZ_JBEOPP010000591.1:0-232 GCF_040310185.1 Shewanella sp. T24-MNA-CIBAN-0130
CCCTGGTTAAATTGAATTTGCCTCAATAGTGCACTTATACGAGCATTATCCCATACAAACTCTGGCCATTCTTGCTGTTGCCAAATCCACATATTAACCCCTGTTTAGCTGACTAAAATACTGTATTGATGCACATACCAAGCTATTCTACTTACAACATGAGGCAAATAGCAATTTATTCGCCTCACCAGGTGAGGCGAATAGGATGATTAATTGCCTCATGGCTCCCATT
>NZ_JBEOPP010000592.1:0-232 GCF_040310185.1 Shewanella sp. T24-MNA-CIBAN-0130
GCCTTACTTTTTAGACTTACAAACATTGTATAGCAACATTGCTAATGTGAGTGTTTATGATCGACAAGGCAATATTATGTGTGCAACCAATGGCAATAACCAAGATATAAATATTAGCGATCGTCAATACTTTCAACATGCCCTCACAACTAAAGCGTTTTCAATTGGCTCTTATCAAATTGGTAGAAGTATTAATGCGCCCAGTCTGGCTTTTGCTTCGCCAATATTAGAT
>NZ_JBEOPP010000593.1:0-232 GCF_040310185.1 Shewanella sp. T24-MNA-CIBAN-0130
GGCTAGAAAAGAGCGCAAGTGACAGATTGTTTTGCTTCATCGTCTGAACAAACGGCCGCATACGCGTCTGGATTTTGAAGCAGTGCGTAATGATCATCTGAATCTCTGCATTGGGCGAGAAAAGCCTCATGTCGTTGGTTATAATTCGCTCTTGTTATTTCATAGTCAACTTTTGAGTCGTCACCATCAAAGCGCTCTTCGGACGCTTCTACTTCTTTCCTATTAATACGAT
>NZ_JBEOPP010000594.1:0-232 GCF_040310185.1 Shewanella sp. T24-MNA-CIBAN-0130
GGCTGGCGCCAAGTTGGTGGGGGGTAATCCGGGGTCGGGGTGGGGGGGGGGGGGGGTGTGGGGGGGGGGGGGGGGGTGTTGGGTGGGGGGGGGGGGGGGGTGGGCGGGGGGGGGGCGGGGGGGGGGGCTGGGGGGGGGGGCGGGGGGGGCCGGGGGCGGGGCGTCAAGCCCACGGCGCACATCACTCGCAGAGTATGGTAGGGCTGAACTCCCCTACTCAAAAACAGACACA
>NZ_JBEOPP010000596.1:0-232 GCF_040310185.1 Shewanella sp. T24-MNA-CIBAN-0130
AAGTAATACCACGACCATGAGCGGCAGCGATATGATGAACTTCACCGAGTGAAAGTTGATAAAACTCAGCACAGTTCGAGTCAGCATCAATCCCATCGGTTTTATTGGCTACCACAAAGCACTTTTTCTCTTTCTTACGTAAGTGGTTAGAAATAGCTTGGTCAGCCACTGTCATACCTACGCGAGCATCAACTAAAAATAAAACAATATCCGCTTCTTCAATGGCCAGTAA
>NZ_JBEOPP010000597.1:0-231 GCF_040310185.1 Shewanella sp. T24-MNA-CIBAN-0130
TTGACCTAAGGTCAATGGGCCAGTAACGCCGTCGATGCTGAAGCTGTGTACGGTCACCGGACCATCAACTGAGCTGGTGCCGGTTAATACAGTGCCCGTGTTTGCGCCGCTGTCTTCTGCCACTGAAATCACTTCGTTCGCGTCAGTGAAGTTATCGTTCACTGGGCTCACGGTTATGGTCAAGGTAGACGTGTCGGTCGGGACAGAGCCGTCGGTTAACACATAGGTGAT
>NZ_JBEOPP010000598.1:0-230 GCF_040310185.1 Shewanella sp. T24-MNA-CIBAN-0130
TACCGGTTAACATTTTTGGTTTTGGCGCCCCAAGTCAAGATGCTATCAATTACATTAATACGGTTTCAACCGGAACCTCCATTATTAAGCAAACCGTGTTAGGCGGAACCATGACTAACTCTGGTATATTTGAATTACCAGCGGGTTATGTTGGTTTCTCTACCGGTGTTGAATACCGTAAAGAAGAAAGTGAAATCTTTGAGCCTAGCAATGCTAGTGATACTTTCTTT
>NZ_JBEOPP010000599.1:0-230 GCF_040310185.1 Shewanella sp. T24-MNA-CIBAN-0130
GCTCCAAGTCGATGATAGATGTGTTCTTTATTACCGGTGCATTAATGTTTGGTACAGCTGGCTTACCGCATGTGATTGTTCGTTTCTTTACTGTTCCTAAAGTAAAAGACGCGCGTATTTCTGCGGGCTGGGCTTTAGTATTTATCGCTATTATGTACACCACTATTCCTGCATTGTCTGCTTTCTCTCGCGTTAATATGATTGAAACCATCAATGGACCAGAATCAACT
>NZ_JBEOPP010000600.1:0-230 GCF_040310185.1 Shewanella sp. T24-MNA-CIBAN-0130
ACATTAAGCTGTTGCAAAGTGATGGAGGCAATTTTAGTGTTACTTTGTGCTGTGAGTGTTGGAGTTTGAGATGTAATTTGACGACGCAAATTACTTTCATGAGTTTGTGATGAGTCGTCACTAGGGCAGCTTTGGGCTAGTGGCGCTTCGTGCGCGCAAACGCTGAGCATAAACATACTCGAAATAGAAAGGCTAAAACAACTACGTGCAATCCATTTTCTATTTAACAT
>NZ_JBEOPP010000601.1:0-229 GCF_040310185.1 Shewanella sp. T24-MNA-CIBAN-0130
ACATTAATATGCTTCTCATCTTCTATTTGCTCGCATTTGATAAAAAAGCTTGGGTTTTGGGCATTTAACGACTCACCATCAATAATACGTACTCGTTTTAAACAAGCACTGACTGTCAGCGGTTTTTGTACGTACTGATGAGGAATGGTGTAGTCGTTTAAATCAAAACGCACCTAGTGTGTTGTTTGTGCTTTTACCACTTTTTGCTCATCGGTAACAAACGGGTTAT
>NZ_JBEOPP010000602.1:0-229 GCF_040310185.1 Shewanella sp. T24-MNA-CIBAN-0130
GCTGTAATAGTCTTTGCTATCAATTAAGGTGTTTTATAATCGAAATTAAGTACTCGTTTGGTGTCGCTAAATTATAGGTTATATCGAACAAAGGTAGCTGTTAGGTTGTGGTATATGTTGTCATCATAAAAATATCATCATAAAAATGTCATCTCAATGTCATAACATTGTTTATTAACATAAAAAAGGTACTAGGACGATGTGGCAAATTTTCAGTCGCTTTTTAGCG
>NZ_JBEOPP010000603.1:0-229 GCF_040310185.1 Shewanella sp. T24-MNA-CIBAN-0130
CACTACCATAGCGACAATCAACATCACCACAATTAACGCAACACCTCGGTGCTTTTGGCCGCCCATTATACTGACCCGCCGTTGTTGTTATTTCCTTGCTTATAATCGTCCGCTGTAGACTTGGTCGCTGGAGCACCTTTAGGTAATAAAAATAGACGTTGGATTTTAACCAAACCCTCTAACTCTATTTCCATCGCGATCCCGTTTGGCATAACAGTTACATAAAAAT
>NZ_JBEOPP010000604.1:0-229 GCF_040310185.1 Shewanella sp. T24-MNA-CIBAN-0130
GGGCGCGCCTTGCTCATCAATATAAGCTTTGGCAGCGTCAGTATCTGTGAACCCTTGATAAGCTGCCGTCGGAATATTGTTCTGTGCCATAAATTCTTTGGCAAAGGTTTTTGAGCCTTCTAACTGCGCACAATATGCCGTTGGGCCCCACGCCTTAATACCAGCAGCACGGCAGGCATCGATGATACCCGTCACCAATGGGGCTTCTGGTCCAACGATGACCATATCG
>NZ_JBEOPP010000606.1:0-226 GCF_040310185.1 Shewanella sp. T24-MNA-CIBAN-0130
CGGTGATTAGCGCAGCCCGGTAGCGCATCTCGTTTGGGACGAGAGGGTCAGAGGTTCGAATCCTCTATCACCGACCACATTCCCGCTTTCTTATAGCGAATTTAGCCTCTAAGTTAAATAAATATCAGACTTGTTTTCAAGTAAAAATCTCGGTGATTAGCGCAGCCCGGTAGCGCATCTCGTTTGGGACGAGAGGGTCAGAGGTTCGAATCCTCTATCACCGACC
>NZ_JBEOPP010000607.1:0-225 GCF_040310185.1 Shewanella sp. T24-MNA-CIBAN-0130
CCCAGAAAATGACTTACCGTGGAATTATATCACCAAAAGTTAAGTCATTTAGATAAACCCCACCTAAACAGATTAACTTAGGCTTAACCGCCTAGGTCAAGCTGTGCCTGTAAATTGATGTTGTCACGCTATACTGCCGTAAGCTCACTTTTAGGCGGATAAATAGTAATGTAAGCATAACGTACGGCTACTTTTGCAATGCGTGCTTTTCGGCCTCCTTTTTGC
>NZ_JBEOPP010000608.1:0-225 GCF_040310185.1 Shewanella sp. T24-MNA-CIBAN-0130
GCCGAAGGCGCTCCCCTGCTAAGGGAGTATGGGCTTTAAATCCCATCGAGGGTTCGAATCCCTCCCTCTCCGCCATTCATTAAGTAGAGTGAGTATTGTTAAAGTGCTGACTATAGCAATATTTATGAATGGCATCTTGTACTGATTTTGCGCGTGTAGCTCAGCTGGATAGAGTACCTGGCTACGAACCAGGCGGTCGGAGGTTCGACTCCTCCCACGCGCACC
>NZ_JBEOPP010000609.1:0-224 GCF_040310185.1 Shewanella sp. T24-MNA-CIBAN-0130
TGGAATGGCCAAGTCCCTGTCATCACCTATACCACTAACACTGGTGAAACCGCGACGCTAACAATTCAAGTCACGCCTGTTAATGATGCGTCTGTACTTGCTAATGACAGCAATAGCGTTGCAGAAGATACTGCCGCCACCGGCAATGTATTAGATAACGACAGCGATGTTGATTCAGATTTAAGCGTAGTGAGCTTTGAAGTTGACGGCCAGACTTATTCTGC
>NZ_JBEOPP010000610.1:0-223 GCF_040310185.1 Shewanella sp. T24-MNA-CIBAN-0130
CGACGCGTTATGTCTTTTAGCTTCATTCCAGCAAGCTTAGCAAGCACGCGGCCCTTGCCATTTTTAGCTTCAACAACTCTTGGGTTGAGTGACTTTGCCCCCCGAAAAATATAGAAACCATTATGGCGTTCCACATCGGCGAAATAATCAAAATCAGGATAGCCCGCATCAGCCAGAAGCAGTTTGTTGTTCATCCTCAATGCCATGGGGAGATAGGCCCTTT
>NZ_JBEOPP010000611.1:0-219 GCF_040310185.1 Shewanella sp. T24-MNA-CIBAN-0130
CGTAATCACACAAACGACAACGAATCGTCATTCATGCGCCTTTAGTTAGTACTATCAGCTTTCCAAATTGTTAAAGAGCGGGCTTAAAAAAGCCAAAGATAAAGTTTCATTTATCTTTGGCATCTCTAACCTATGCATATGTTTATCATCATGATAAGTGTAAATGGTGGAGCTATGCGGGATCGAACCGCAGACCTCCTGCGTGCAAGGCAGGCGCTC
>NZ_JBEOPP010000612.1:0-218 GCF_040310185.1 Shewanella sp. T24-MNA-CIBAN-0130
TGCGCTAAATCTTGTATTGCCTATAATGCGCATCCACTGACACGGCAGACAGCGAAAGCAGTCACCGAGTTGGGTTGGTTTAAGTGGTTCAAATCACTCGAATCAACGCGAAAAGAAAGTTTGAAAAAACACTTGACGCGAAACGGGAAATGCGTAAAATACGCACCCCAAGCCAACGACCTAGCGTCAACGGCCGCTGAATGAAAAATCGAAAGATG
>NZ_JBEOPP010000613.1:0-215 GCF_040310185.1 Shewanella sp. T24-MNA-CIBAN-0130
GAAGGATTCGAACCTTCGAAGGCTGAGCCGTCAGATTTACAGTCTGATCCCTTTGGCCACTCGGGAACCCCTCCACATTTTTTCTTTTTTTCTTACTCTCTTTTTACATTTTAACTCTTTACAGCTTTACCACATCGCAAATGGTGGAGGGAGAAGGATTCGAACCTTCGAAGGCTGAGCCGTCAGATTTACAGTCTGATCCCTTTGGCCACTCG
>NZ_JBEOPP010000614.1:0-213 GCF_040310185.1 Shewanella sp. T24-MNA-CIBAN-0130
TACTAGCAGCGAAGCGATACTAGCAGCGAAGCGATACTAGCAGCGAAGCGATACTAGCAGCGAAGCGATACTAGCAGGACGCAGTCCGCCCTAGCAGCGAAGCTGTTAAATAACAGACGTAAAAAAGCCCGCTATGTAATAGCGGGCTGTTTCACTACTCTTTCGAGTAAATTAGGCGCCTGGAAATGACCTACTCTCGCATGGGGAGACCCC
>NZ_JBEOPP010000615.1:0-212 GCF_040310185.1 Shewanella sp. T24-MNA-CIBAN-0130
CGCCCCGTCGTAAACGGCCTGATATCGCGTTCAGTGACATTATTATCAATGCCTAATTCACCTGATTCAAGGTAACGCCTCAGTTTTTCCCACTGATTCAATGTGTACTTGATTGCTACCCCAATTTTACTTTTGGGCAGGACTGTTTTCTCGCTTTTTTCTAACCATTCATGCAACGATGTTAAGATTGGCTCAGCCTTTTCCTGCCGGAG
>NZ_JBEOPP010000616.1:0-207 GCF_040310185.1 Shewanella sp. T24-MNA-CIBAN-0130
ACAAGGTAGCCCTAGGGGAACCTGGGGCTGGATCACCTCCTTACCTATACGACTAACTCAATACCTAAAAGTGCAGCAATGCATGTGAGTGTTCACACAGATTACTTGATAGAAGAAAGAGAAATTACGTTGGGTCTGTAGCTCAGCTGGTTAGAGCGCACCCCTGATAAGGGTGAGGTCGGTGGTTCAAGTCCACTCTGACCCACC
>NZ_JBEOPP010000617.1:0-207 GCF_040310185.1 Shewanella sp. T24-MNA-CIBAN-0130
GTGGCAAAAACACGATCTTATTTAAGTCAAAAAAACAGCAATATTAGTGCTTGATTGTTAATGTTATCGGATCATAATCCTTCCCCCAGCAACCTCGATTTCAGCCTAAACGATGTGGATAAACCGTGAGTAATACCAATCCGCATTAAATTATGATCTAATATGCTCACCACTTTCAAATTATTTTATACTGTGAAAAACTACACA
>NZ_JBEOPP010000618.1:0-206 GCF_040310185.1 Shewanella sp. T24-MNA-CIBAN-0130
GTACATTCTGATGAATGGCAAGCCTACATTAATTGCCGCTGCAGATGTGCTAATACAAGACACCATGTTGATTTACGTGCGTTAGTGTTTTTATTACAGGCGTAGCGGGGAGGCAGTTGGCGCAGTGTGCATTCTGATGAATGGCAAGCCTACATTAATTGCCGCTGCAGATGTGCTAATACAAGACACCATGTTGATTTACGCGC